>NZ_JAVRHT010000100.1:0-327 GCF_031846415.1 Rubrivirga litoralis
CGCTGCTCGGCCCGGTCACAGTCGTCGGCTTGGCGGCCGGCATGGGGATGGCCCGGCTCTCCCCACTCGTGACGGCGCGTGCGCGGGCCGTGGCCGACCGGATCATCCGCCACAGCTTGGCGTCGGCGTACCTCGCCCGGGCGCTCGTCGGGAGCGACCCCACCCGCGCGGCGCTCGCGGGGGGCGGGGCGTACACGGCGGGGCTGCTGCACGACCTGGGCAAGCTCGTCCTCCTCCACAGCTTTCCCGACGAGGCCGCCGCCCTCTACGGCGACCGCGCCCTCGACGCCGTCGTCGCCGCCGACGACGGCCGCGAGCACGAGCGGC
>NZ_JAVRHT010000101.1:0-309 GCF_031846415.1 Rubrivirga litoralis
TGCTGCTCGGCCCGGTCACGGTCGTCGGCCTCATCGCCGGGATGAGCATGACGCGGCTGCGCGAGGCGGCCACGCCCGCCGCCGCCGCCGCCTCCGACCTCGTCGTCCGCCACAGCCTGGCGTCGGCGTACCTGGCCCAGCGCCTGGTCGAGACGATCGACCCGGCCCGGCGGCCGGCCCAGAGCGGGGAGGCGTACACGGCGGGGCTGCTGCACGACCTGGGCAAGCTCGTCCTCCTCCACAACTTCCCCGACGAGGCCGCCGCCCTCTACGGCGGGACCGCTCCCGAGGCGCCTGAGTCGGAGGAGG
>NZ_JAVRHT010000102.1:0-255 GCF_031846415.1 Rubrivirga litoralis
AGCGGCCGGAACTCAAAGCGCTGATCGAGGCACGCGGGGCGGCGTTGGTGTGGCAGCCGCGCTACTCGCCGGAGTTCAACGCCGTCGAGGAGCTGTGGTCGAAGGTGAAGCACTTGGTCAAGCGTGCCCGAGCGGACACACAGGCCGCGCTCACCGAAGCGCTGGCGGCGGCCGTGGCGGCGCTGACGTGGGACGACTCGGAGGGCTGGCTACGCCACGCCGGCTACCGGATCAACCCTACCGCGTAGCGCTGTA
>NZ_JAVRHT010000103.1:0-212 GCF_031846415.1 Rubrivirga litoralis
CGTTTTTGTTCCGCCCCGCCCGTTCACACTTGGGTGGGGCGGTGACAGGCGAGGCCGTCGTCACCTGGAGGCGCCGGCAGTCCCTCTCCTGGCCACCGCGCAGCGTCGGCGCAGCCAAGAGGGGCTAGGGGTGGTGGACGACGAGAGCGGGACGGTCCGGCATGGCCCCGCCCCGCCCGATGCCGCCCCGCCCACGTCGCGGGCGGGGTGGC
>NZ_JAVRHT010000104.1:0-210 GCF_031846415.1 Rubrivirga litoralis
CGAGAGCACCGACTGCGGGCCGGAGTTGGCCTGCGCCAGCGAGCCGATCCCGGTCTGCTGGAGGATCTGGAGCTTGACGATCTCCATCTGCTCCTTGGCGAAGTCCGTGTCCTCGATCCGCGAGCGGGCCGCCTCGTAGTTGGTCATCGACGTGTCGAGGTTGTCCTGCTTGATCGAGAGCCGAGCCTGCGAGTCGCCGAGCCCGGAGAC
>NZ_JAVRHT010000011.1:0-94775 GCF_031846415.1 Rubrivirga litoralis
TCTGGACGCCGAGACGGACCGGGCGGCGTACGAGGAGGCCCTTCGGGAGGCCGAGTCCATCATTCGGGCGGCGACGCCGGTTGACCAGGGCTCTCCTAACTCCAAGTCCGTGCGGGGCCGGAAGTCTGGCCGCCGTGCGTACGTCTCCAAGCCTTCCCCTTCCGCGTCGGGGTTCTGCATCCGGTGTGGGACGGGGACTGACTATGACACGGCGAAGCCGTACTGCGGGAAATGCTTTCGCCAGTGGCTCCGGTTCAAAAGCCCCGCATACGCGGACGACCGCTGCCACGGGTGTGGGGCAGAGAACGAGAAGGCGTTCTCGCTAGAGAAGCCGGAATGCTACCCCTGCTATAAGCGGAACGCGAAGGCTGCTATGGCTTGACGGTATCTGACGAGCCACAGGGTTCTGTGAGGAACGGCTAGCGCCCCTCATTTCCCGTCCGGCTCCGGCGGTTGAACGTGGAGCCTTAGGAGTTCTGCGACTCGTTTGACGACCATGATGAGGCTCAACACGAAGTGGATGAGCCCGGTGAAAAGCACCGCCCTCAGGGTGAGGTCTAGCCAGTAAAGCCCGGTGGCTACCGAGTTGTCCCCTTCCCCCACCCTGGTGTCGGTCACAAGCAGGAGCACTGAGAGGACGATGAGGCCAACGCCGACGATAATGCAGTAGGCGATGTTAGCCTGCGACTGCTGTACCAGTCTTCCCTGATCCCTTGGGTATTTGTACCGCTCGGGCTCCTTCGCCATATTGAACATCACGACGAGCATGTTCAATAGGAGACCCGAAAAAATCGAGAGTGCTGTTACCGTAGTCTGAAGTGCTGGTGTGTTGAGGTCTACCAGGAATGCGAACGCAACCCCTGAGACCAGCGGGAATCCGTAAAACAGGAGCCGGTCACGCCCTAAAACGCGACCATCTCGCTCAGATACGAGCGTTGCGTGGTGTGCCCTGATCAGAGCCGACACGTCGATCTTCTCGATGATCCACATGGAGTCGCTGAGGGCTAAGAAGGGGAGGGGAAGCCTACGACAACCGAGGCGCCCATCCTACTGGGGGATTTCGAGGTCTTCGTAGATGTCGTCAGCGAGGGAGCGGGCGGCGGCAAGGAGGTCTCCGGTGTCGGCGTGCCCGTCCTTCCCCTCGCTCACGTCTTTAGAGACATCCCAGTATGCGTTGACGCTGCGACGACCATCTGTCAGCCTCATCACGCGCTCTCGCCCGCCGAGCTTGATCTTCACGCTTGCTACGTCTGCTTCGACGGTTTCGATTGAGACGAGTTCGGAGACAGGGCGACCGCCCATGACCTTGTTGATCCGGTCCTTCATCGGGAGCAGCTTGCCTTTCTTAGCCTTGACGATGACTTGGACCTCTTGAATGTCGTCCTCGTAGCCTCGAAGTCCGAACTTGCTAGCGAGATCAGCGGGGACCTTGTGTTGCGTCACCCGGAGGTTGCGCACTCCAGCGGTGATCGCCTTCTCGATGAGGCGTTCTGGCACCTCTTGGCCGTAACGGAGAGTGAGGTCTCGCCCGTTCCGGTTCATGAACCAGTCCTGGAATAGCCGGATGAACGTGGACTTGATTCCTCGCCCACCGATTCGCTGGAGGATCATCAAGCCGTGAGCTACATCCTCATGAAAGTCGAAGTAGAAGAAGAAAGGCTCTTCTCTCGCATGGTCCTTCGTCTGTTTGAAATCTACTGTCCTCGCTTGTACATGTGTAATATCATACTCTGCTCCATACTGTGCGTACTGAACCACACCGTATGTAATATGTCGCTTACCTACTTTGGTCACCGTGTGGGAGCCGGTGTAGAACACTTCTTTTGTTCCTGGAACTGAAGGCTGACCAGCGGTTGCCTTTAGGAATACGTCGATCTCACCCGGAAGGCTTCGGCCGTTCTTGAAGTCAAACGGGTTTAGGGGCGTGCGGCCATGTTTCTTATAGACCCGGATCGAGTAGGTAGCCAGTACTGCTGGTGACATTGCCTGTGAGCGAGTGAGCCTCCCAACATACCCGCACGGGTCGGCTCGCACTAGCCGCGAGAGAGGCGACGCTCACAGAGCCCTGTAACTACGGGACGGCTTCCACCGCCCCAAACCCGCTCACCGCGAGCTACAGGGTCCTGTAGGGATAGCTATTGGGCCACTCGGGCGTCTTCCCGTACCCGAGCGGAGAACCGCAGGAGGTTCGACACAGCGAGATCAGCCCGGCTCGCCTCCGGCCTCGGCTCATACCTGTTTCCCTCGGCGTCCAGCCCCTTCCCCCCGGTGACAGCCTGGACGATGGGGTCCCCCGTAACGACGGAGGCCGTACACCCGGCCTCGCGGAGGAGCACCCTTGCCCCCTCCGCCTTCCCCAGGCCGACGCCCACGAGCAGGACGTGCAAGGGCCGCCCCGCCCCGCTCAGGATCTCGATCAGGCCGCCCAAGTGGCGCCTGTAGTCGTCGCCGTCCATCGGGGTCCGGGAGAAGTCCCGCGTGACGCAGTGGACGTTCGGGTTCGCCCTCAGCCACCTCGCCCACGTCTCCCGGTGGTGGGCCGTCAGGTCGTAGAGGTTCGGGATCGGGACGAGCGAGACCCCGGCGGCTTCGGCAACGCACCTGTGGTGGCGGCGGAACATGACCGCCGTGTGAGCGGCCTGGACGGGCCGGAGGTCCTGCACGACCCGGCCGTCCCCCAAGAGTCTGTCGGCCTCTTTGATCTGTTCGTAGACCGAGAACGTGGGGCCGGTACAGGCGACGAACCCGATGTCGGCCAAGTGCCGGAGGAGCCGGGGCCGGTCGGCCCCCCAGAACCCCTCTAGCAGGTCGTCTTTCCCGTTCAGGACCGCCAGCAGGTTGGCCTTCTCGCTGACGCCGAGGAACGACCGGACACCCCGCCCGGACCGGAAGGGGTCGCGGAGCGT
This sequence comes from Rubrivirga litoralis, assembly GCF_031846415.1. Taxonomy (NCBI): domain Bacteria; kingdom Pseudomonadati; phylum Rhodothermota; class Rhodothermia; order Rhodothermales; family Rubricoccaceae; genus Rubrivirga; species Rubrivirga litoralis. The sequence continues at coordinate 2,907 of NZ_JAVRHT010000011.1, forward strand.
GACGGTGCCGTCCTCGCGGAGATGGAAGAGCGTCTTCAGGTCTACGCCCACCCACTCGAACCCGGCGGCGTGCCCTCCTGCCGGTAGCTCGTGCGTGCGGAGCGGGACGAACGCAGGGATGGACCCGAACGCTCTCGGCTGGAAGACCCGGACATCCCCGAGGCCGATCCCGGCCCCCATGTGGCCCGCGAAGGTGTCGGCGTGTACGCCTTCCCTCTCTGTCGTCCGGTCCCGGCAGACGAGAGCGCACCGCTCGCACCTGTGCCGACGGTCCGCCGAGACCCACGTGCAACGGCACGGGGCCGTCTCGTGCCCGAGGCAGTCCCCCGACTGGTGGGCCTCACACTCGGGGCACCCGGCTTCCCAGATGCCGACCTGGCGGGCGGGGATGATGGGGAGGCTCGTGAGCATGGTCTCGTGGGCCTCCCCGGTGGGGTCACTTCGTCAACTGGACGACGGCCCAGGGTCCCGCCGGGCTCACGCTGTAGACCGAGCCCCGTGTGTAGCCGCCCCGGCGGACAGCCTCGGCATCGTCGGGCGAGAAGTCCCCGAGTCTCCGGGACGAGACGAACGCGGAGCCGCCCCGGACGGAGACCGACGCGCCCCGCCCCACGGACCCGGCCACGTCGGCATCGACGTTGACCAGTTCGACCGTGAGAGAGTCGTCGGGTGGGGCGTCGTCCTTGACCGGGAGGCCTCCCCCGCCCGCCCCGCTGAGTTGTGCCACTTCCGGCTTGCCCCCGTCGTTGGCGCGTGCGCTACCTCCCATGTCTCTGCGTGCTGGTGGAACAAGAGGGGCGGGGTGGGCCGCCTTCGCAGAATCTAGGCAGTTGGAGAGACAGCAGGTTGTCACACGCCTTTGCGGGCCTCCCACGTGTCCACGAAGAACGCGGCGACGGAACCGGCGAGGTCCACAGCGAGGCGGGCATGGCGGGGGGCAGGCTTGATAGCCCGAGTCGGCTTCCCGTGGGCGTCGCTGAGCCCGTTGCGGAGGGCGGCGAGACCGCCGACGACGGTGTAGCAGCCGCTGAGGATCTGCTTGAACACAGGCTCCTGGTGCTGTTCCGGGGCGAGGTTCAGTTCCTTGCCCGTCGCCTTGCAGAGGTCCGATAGGCTCGCGTCCGTTTTGTAGACGACGCCCTCTGCGTCGAGGACGTGCTTGCAAACGGTCTCCAGCAGGGCGCGGGCCGACGTGATGGCCCCTTCCGGGTCTTCGTGGCGACGGCTCAGGGCCTTGTCCCACGCCTCGCGCACGTGCTCGGCGTCGAGCTTCTGGAGGGAGGCGGAGACGGGAGCGTCGGCGGGGGAGGTCGGCGTCCCCTCTAGCCTGTCGATCAGCGGGCGAAACGCGCCCCACAGGTAGTCCCGCCGCCCCTGATACGTCCCGTCTTCCCGCTTGACGTGATCCCAAAACTGGGGGAGGCTCCGGCACGTCTTGACGAACCGGGGCAGGTCCGGTCGGATGGTCGGCTCGTTGAGGATCGCTCGGCGTTGCGAGTCGTACAGGTCGCTGGCCTCCTCATCTCTGGAACCGCCAGTGGCGATGTCCACGACAAAGTTTTGGAAGGCCTCCACACGGACGAGGAGTTGATCGTCAGTCACAGGATTCTGTGGGGGAGCCCGGAGAAAAAAAGCCCGCCCCTCCCGAGGGAAGGGCGGACCGTTGCCAGCGGGCGGGTTGTAGGTCAGTCCCTACCCCTTGGGCGGGTGGGGGTCGTTGCCGAAGGAGTCGCGTGCGCGAATCTGCCCTTGGCGGTTGTGGATGAGCATCTCGCTCTGCTGGTTCTGGGCGATCTGCCTCGCGGCGTTGATGGCCTCACCCTGCGTCGCGTGATGCGAAGTGTCGCGGGAGTTGCCCGCTCCACGGACGGCCCAGCCGTCGGACCGCTTGACTACGTGTTGGTTCTTACCCATTTTCTCTGCCCCTTCGGGCTGGCTTGAAGGAATCGTAAGGCTCTGGCGTGCCCATGCTTGGTGGCTGGCACGGCAGGGCCTTACTTGGTTTTCCGCTTCGTGACCTTGACGGTCTCGGTAACGGTCGTCTTCGGGCTCCGCTGGACCTTCCGCTTCGTGACGAAGCGTCCGGTACCGGCGTCGCGGTGAACCTTTCTGGTTTTAGCCATTGGATTCGCGGATGTGCCCGCTAGCACTCCCCACATTAGAGCGCTAAGGGACTGGGGTGCAAGGCCGGTCCGTCCACGGGTTATCCACAGCGTGGACAGAGAGCTATGCCTCCGGTGACAACCGTAATGTCACCCTTCTAGGCCTGGCTGCATTCTAGGCCTAGAGTGGAGGCCTCGCTTCGAGATCAGGCCTAGCCGCCCACAGCATCCTGTGGCTACGGAGCCGCTTCAACAGCCGTTATTTCGGCCGGTGTCAGGCTGTAGACCTCGTAGACGAGTCGGTCCGCCTGCTTGTCAAGCGTCGTGATCTGGCGCGTGTAGAGCGTCTTGTCGCTCGCCGTCTGGACCGACTGGAGCCGGCCGTGCAAGGCCTGGAGCTGTTCCGCGATCCCGGCCAGTTGCGCCCGCCTCGGGTCGTCCGGCCCCGGGTCCACGATGGGCAAGGCCTCCATGTACTGGCTGAAGAGTCGGTACCGGAACCGGCCGTCCCGGACCCCGAATGGTATCGAGAGGTTGCCGATGCAAAACCACGCCAGTTTGCTGTTGAGGATGCCGAGGAGGTATGGATCTCCCGAGTCGAGGACGTATACCGTGTTCGTCCCGTAGACCCCGGACGTGTCGAGGTAGAACCGGGGGGCCTTCGCGATGTCCGGGTACATGATCTTGGGCCGCTCGAACACCCCGTAGTAGTCCACCGTGTCCTGGATCTCGAACCATCCGTAGGCCCCGGCCTTCCTCCCCGGCCACTTACCGTCCCTAGCTGTGTTCCAATCTTTCGGGCGGGGCGCCAGCGTCTCCTTGTGCTCGGCCAAATAGGACTTGATCGCTGGGTAAGCGTCGATGTCGGTTCCCCGCCTCGTGAAGACGAGGTAGTTCGACATTGGGCGGAGGTGATATCTCCTCACGTCTTGGCCCCCGACGAACGGCTTCAACAGTTCGTCGCTCCGGGGGTCTTCGGAGACCATGCGGTCCCGGGTCTCGGGATCAACGACGAACACTTTGTTGGCGCCCGTGACGACGCCTCGGTAAATGCCGCTGACGTGCTCACCGAGTTTCACGCCCTGAGACCGGATCGCGTCGAACGCCTCCATCTCGGGCTCGGGGCGGAGCGACCACCGGCCCGCGTGCTCGGGAGCGAACCGGCCGGACGGGACCTCGTGCCATTGGCCCTCCGTCAGGATCTGGAGGTCGGACGGGACGAGGGCCGGGACCTGGGCCACGTCCACGGTCTCCGGGGCCGCCCCGCCCTTCACCAAGACCGGCACCGTGACGTAGGTGTCCTTCGCGTTCCTGAACACGGGGAGCCCGCCGAAGTCAAGCGCGTGGACGAGAGACGCCCGCTCCGACATCACCCGGCGGAGGGTCTGGGCGTAGTCGGAATACAGGATGCTGGACGAGACGATGACGCCGTAGACCCCACCGTCCCGGAGGAGGTCGAGGCTCCGCTCCACGAAGTAGACGAAGAGGTCCGCCGATCCTGAGAACGTGTCGTAGTGGGACTGGAAGTAGTCCTTCGACGCCTTCAGCGACTCGGCCCGGACGTACGGGGGGTTCCCCGTCACCACGTCGAACCCGGGGCGGGGCCGGTCGAATACGGCCGGGAACTCGGCCTGCCAGTCGAAGGCGTTGACGGACCGGGCGGCGTCGGCGTCGAGCAGGGCCTCGGGCCGCCCGTCGTAGTAGTCCGGCCCGATGAGCGCGTTGCCCGCCTTGACGTTGTGAGAGAGATCGGGCAATACCCGCTCCTCCCCGAACAGGGCGAACTGGCGGACGGTCTCGGCACTCTCGCCTTCCAGGACCTTCAGCAAAAGGGACAGCTTCGTGACCTCCACGGCCTGCCCGTCGAGGTCCACGCCGTACACCGAGTTCAGCAAGACCCGCTTCTTCTCGTCAGTCGTGAGGTGCCAAGTCCCGTCCTGGCCCTGGTAGACCCGGGCGGGCCGCTTCTTCGCCCAGGCCTCGGGGTCGTTCGCCCGGTAGTGCGCAAGGTGCCAGTCCAAGAGGTACTGATACGCCCCGATCAGGAACGTGCCCGACCCGCACGCCGGGTCCACGACGCGGACGGAGGCCACCTGGTCCGGGCTCTTCCCCTCCAGGACCCGCCCCACCGTCTCTTTCACGATGTGGTCCACGACGTACGACGGCGTGTAGTAGACGCCGCCCACCTTCTTGACCTCGGGCTTCTGCTGGACCTCGGCCCGCCCCGTCTTGGTGAGGACGACCGCGGACCCCAGGAACTCCTCGTAGACCCGGCCCAGGATGTCGGCGGGCAGGACTGAAAACTCGTACGGGCTCTCGGGATAGTAGAGGCCCCGGATGATGTCGCGGAGCGGCTTGTCGTCTAGCTCCAGGCCTGGGGTGAGGTCGTCGGGGTGCTCCTCGCGGCCCTTTTCGTCTTGGAAGTGGAAGAGGCCGGAGTTGTACCGGGCGTCGGCGGCCCGGAAGCGTTCGACCAGTCGGCCGTAGACGCCTTTCCCCGTCGTCGCCTCGCGTAGCTCCCCGTACGGTTCGATCCCCCGGTCCTCTGCGATGCGGAGGAAGACAAGCCGGTCAATCGTCCGCTGGACGGCGAAGTTCAGGTCCCGCTCGGACAGGCCCGGGTTGCGGAGGGCCAGGTTCTTCGCCAGCCGCTCGCGCCACCCCTCGATCTCGCGGAGGAAGGCAGAGTCCACTTCGGCTGTGCCCCGCTTCGCCTTGGCGGACTCGGCGTACTTGTCGAAGCTGCCCCGTAAGACGGCCTCCTTGGAAAAGAGCCCGGCGATCTCGTCCCAACGCTCCAGGTACTCGGTGTGCGCGATGTAGAGGACCCGGGCCGTGCTCGCCCGGTCCCCCTTCTTCGGTTGGACGCGCCCGTCATAGACCGCCAGTTCCTCGAAGTCGGTGAGGATGGAGAGCGGGAGCTTCGCGCTCCAGGCGTACCGGCGGAGTTGGAAGGCGGGGTGGGGGTCCCCCTTGACGTTGACGCTCGGCTTCTTGGCCTCCAGGAAGAACTTCCTGACGCCCCCGACGCGGAACGAGTAGTCCGGGGCCTTGGTGGACCCTGCCACCTTGATGGCGTCCTCGTGCACCACGTCTTTGTAGGCCTCGGCGTACCCGGCCGTGTTGTCCACGTCCCACCCGAGGGCCGTGTAGAACGGGTCCAGGAACTCCCGCCTCACTTGGGTCTCGTTGTACTTGCCGGAGCGGTAGGACGCGAGGTTGCGGTCGAACCGCTCAACGAGGTCAACGACGACGGGCGGGGCGGGCATTCGCGGGCGGGGTGGGGGGACGGCTGAGTCTACGGCGGTCCGTCTGCGAGCGGGGTGGGCGTGGGGGGTGCTCGGGCTCACAGAATCCCGTGAGGACCCGGGAGACTTAGCCCAGAGACGAGCAGGACAAAATCGGTCCAGGTAGGTCCAGGAAGGCTGTTTCAGCCCAAGTCCCCAGGGCTGGGTTCTGCTAATAATCGAGGTCTCAGGAGCCGGGCTGTTCATCGCTCGGCCCTGGAACAGATCGTTTCCACCCGTCAATGCAGCATATGCGTTTGCGTCGGTATCGGCACACCCCTAGCACTCCGAGCAGTCCCATTCACGCAGGAAACGGGTGACGGCCGACCGGCCGGGCACCACGGCCTCAAGTCGCTTCGCGCGACACCGACACGAGGCCCGATCATGCCCAGCCGCCGCCCCGCCCGCCCCAACTACGGAGACGTCCCGGACCACGTGTCCGATTGGATGGCCTCCTATTCGTCCCCCGCTGACCTTGGGGAAAACCTACAAGACAGTCTCGATTCCAGCTTTTCCCCTGCGGAGTTGAGCCCGGACGCCTCCGAACGTCGCGCGACCAAAAATCTGGGAGGGGTAGTTGGTGGGGGAGGGAGGACCCGGGGGGTGGGGAGTGGGGCCGAGTCAATGGGGGAACCCAAGTACAGTAATGGAGAGGAAGACGTTCGCGTTGGGAGCGACCCCGAAAACGAGGATTGCGGCACACGCGAGCCGATTTTGGCCGACTCGGAAGAGGACGACGAGGGCGACGATCTTGGCATCTTTCCCCCGCCGGCCCGTCCACACCGGGCCACGTGCAGCCGTGAGTTCAGAGATTGGTTGCTCGACAGGTTCGGGCCGCTCCGTGGACCTGAGGGCGAGGCCTACCGCCGACTCTTCTCCTACCTGGTATTCCCGTCGCACCTGGACAGGAACACGGGGCTCCCCGTCATCTGCGGGCGGACTCTGGCATGGGCTGCTGGGAAGGAGGCTGCGTACGAATCCGGCAACTACCCGACTTGGAGGCTCCTGAAAGGCTTCCGCAAGTACGTCCTCGAAGGGTTTAACTGGAGCGGCTACACCCCCAAGCTGTGCCGCGTCGTGCGGGACCGGGGCTTCCGGGACGACGTGCTGGAGCGGATCGAGGAGGAGGTCGCACGGCCCGTGACGGACACTGAGGACCGGGTGTACTTCGTGAGCGGGAAGCGCTTCAGCCTGACTAAGCAGCGTCGGACCCGGGAACGGGAGCAGCGGCGGGCGCTCGCCAAGATGGCGGAGGCCGGGTGCGAGGAGGCCGCTCAGGTCATGGAGTACATGAACAGCCGGACGCCCAACGTCTTCTCGAAGCTCGTCCGACAAAACAGGCTGGAGGCCTACCGCGTAGCCGCCGACCTGCCTACCGAGGCACGGAGAGCGGCACGCGCCACGCTCCGCCGGATCGAGGACCAGCCGGTCCCGTTCTACTCCCCGAGCACACGGGGGAATACTGTTCGCCTGTTCGACCAGGGGAGCATCGCCGGGCTGAAGAAGGAGGTCCGCCACGCGCTCATGGCCGGGTGCGTCGAGTTCGACCTGAAGTCCGCCCAACTCGCGATCATCGCCAGGCTGTGGGACGTGCCGGTCGTCGCCCGCTTCCTGGAGGGCGGAGGAGACATCTGGGGCGCCCTCTACGCCCACCTCGGGATTGCACCCAAGGACCAGGCCGCGACGAAGCCGACGCTGAAGACGGCCCTCTACGCCCTCTGCTTCGGAGCGGGCGACCGGAGGATCAAGGGGGAACTCACGATGGGCCTGGAGACCTACTGTGAAGCCCCGCACGCCTTCCTGGACCACGAGATCATCCAGGCGCTCCGGGCAGCGAGGGACGCCCAGATAGAGGCTGTCGCGGAGGCCGGGGGAGCCTGGGATGTCTACGGTGTCTGGCGGTCCACGGACTGCAAGGACACGCCAGAGAAGAACGCCCGGTCCGTCTTGGCTCAACTGGCCCAGGCCGCCGAACTCCACCTCGTGTTCCCCGTGATCGAGTTGGCCCGGGAGACCCGGGACTTCCAGGTCGTCTTGTGGCAGCACGACGGGTTCTCGGTCCGGTTCAGCGACGAGACGAAGCGGGAGCGGTGGACAGAGAGGATCGTGGCGGCCGTCCAGCAACGGGCCGACGACCTACGGGTCCCGACCCAACTCGAATACGAGGTCCTGGAGGTCGATCCGTTGTCGGAGCAACGGCGAGAGCGCACCCCTGCCCGGCCCCCCCTTCGGGAGATGGCGTTGAAGGTGAGGGCCATAGCTGACGAAATCGTGCGGGAGCACCGGAGCAGGCTTGAGGCCGGTAGACGAGGCGTGTAGCCTGTCAGGCACCGCCGGGTTAGAAGAGGGGCGTTGGTCTGTCCGGTCACCTCTCCCTAACCCCCTCGGGCTCGCTCGGCTATGGCCCGGAGCCCTGGTGGCGATCTACGGACCGTCTACCGGGGCTCCGTTCCGTAGTGACCTCAGCCGAACGCCGAATCCAACTCGTTCGAGAGCGTCTTGCTCGCCAGCGACACGTAGACCTGAGAGACCGCGATGGACGAGTGACGGCACGCGGCTTGGACGACCCAGGCGGAGGCCCCGTTGTCCGCCAGGTGCGAGGCGAACCCGTGCCGGAGCCCGTGATACGAGACGGGCCGGTCGATCCCCGCCAGGTCCCGGAACGCGGTGAAGTCCTTGTTGGCGCTCGCACAGAAGGCCCGGACGTTCCGCTCTGGCTTCCGCTGGAGGGGCGAGACGAACACGTGCCCCCGGTCGGCCTCCTCTGCGATCTCGGCCAAGACCCCGGCGGCCTTCTGCGAGATCGGCAGGATCGTCGTGCGGCGGTTCTTCTGTTCCGAGATGGTGATCGTCCGGGCGTCGAGGTCCACGTCTCTCCAGTCGAGACGGGCGACCTCAGAGACCCGGAGGCCCGAGTAGAAGGTGAAGCGGTACATCTGAGCTTTCCAGGTGTGCCCGGCCCGCTCCGCCTCTTGGCAGATCGCGTTCAACTCGACTAGGCGGACGGCCTTCCGGTGGACAGACCGGGTGGGGTCTACCTTCCGGGGCGTCCTCAGGAGGGCTCCCACGTTGTCCGTCACGTGGCCCTGTGCCTTGCACCACTTCAACCAGATGCGGACGTAGGCGACCCTTTTCCGCCGGGTCCCCTCTGCGATCTCGGGGGCGAGGCAGAACGGTTTGAGGTCGTCGGCCTTCAGGCGGGCGACGGGCACCGCCCCGCCCACGGCCTCAGTAAAACGCCTCAGCACGGACTCCCGGTCTATGATTGTGGTCGGGCGCAAGGCGTCGGCCCGGTCCCCCAGGTAGTCTGCCACGGCCTCAGAGACGGAGAGGGGGGCGGCGGGGCGCTCGGGCTCCAGGTCATCGAGGCTGCTGACCCAGGGGTCGAACGTCCCCAGGCGGTACGCCTCGTCTGCCCGGTGCAGGAGTTGGCGGGCGAGGCGCTTGTCTCGGGTGCGGAGGGAGAGGCGACGGCGTTTCGGGGTCCGGTCGGCGTCGTCAAACTGAGCGTAGTAGCTGCCGGAGCGGTTGAAGAGGGAGGCCACAGGTACGGAGGCTGTGGCTTCTCTCCCCGGTCTACTAAGGCGTCGGGCGCATCGCGAGGTCACACCTGAGGTCACAGTCGGCCGTCGCTGTGCTCGGAATCGGCCTTAGAGAGCGACTGGCGCACTGAAAGCGCCAGTCGCTCCAGTACTTCGCGTACTACTGCTTTACCGTCGGCGGGCTCGGGCTGGTGTTCATCTAGAGCAGTGTTCGCGTAGGGAGTGAGCACGACCTTGAGCAGGCGCCGTGGGCGAGGTGCCTCGCACTCGGTACCCTCCCGAGAGTTGCTTCAGGGCAGCCTTCTCGCCGTGCCGGGCGGCTGCCGCCCGGCGGGGCGGGAGCCCTGGCTTCACGGGTCCTGCCGCCCCGCCCCACGCACGAACGCCGCCAGCTTCGCCCCATCCAGCGCCCCGCCCGTGCGGACGCCGCTGCACACGTCGAGGCCGAACGGTCCGACCTGCGCGACGGCGCCGGCCACGTTGTCCGGCCGGAGGCCCCCGGCGAGGAACACCGGCACGCTCAGCCGCTCGCGGATCGCCCGGCTCACGGCCCAGTCGTGGGCGCGGCCCGTCCCGCCCAACTCCGGCACCGCCCCGCCCAGGCGCCCCGAGTCCAGGAGCACGGCGTCGACGTGGGGCGCGACGGCTTCGGCTTCGGCGGCCGCCCCGCCCCGCCCATACGCCGCGCCCACGTGGACGACCTGGACGATTCGCCGGCCCGGCAGCGCCTGGCGGAGTCGGGCGTAGACGCCGACGTCGACCCGGTCCATGATCTGGACAGCCGTGACGCCCGCAGCGTCCGCCTGCCGCGCGATCTCGTCCGCGTCCTGGCAGCTCGTGAGCAGCCATGTGGCGATGGGCGGCGGCACCGACCGAGCGATCTGGGCGATCTGCTCGGGCGCAATCACGCCCGGCCCGCTCGGCATCGGCCCGACGAGCCCGAGCGCGTCGGCGCCCAGGCGCACGGCGAGCCGCGCCTCCTCGACGGAGCCGACGCAGCAGACCTTGAGGCGCGGGCGGGGCGGGGCGCCCACGGGCGGCTAGGGGAGCGGCGCGCGGCGCGCGGCGTCCAGCAGCCGCCCCCACACCGCGTCGTACGGGTGGACGAGGTCGGTCGCCGCCCCGCCCGGGCCGACGAGCGGGCGTCCCTCGCCGGCCCACCGGAAGATCGAGCCCTCCAGGTTGCGGACGTCCGCGAATCCGGCGTCGGCGAGGCGCGCGGCCACGGCCGCCGACCGCGCGCCGACCGAGCAGTACACGACCGCGGGGCGGTCCCGGTCCACCCCGCCCAGCGCAGCGGCGAGGGCATCGGCGCTCGCGTCGGGGTCCACGCGCCGGGCGCCTGGCAGGTGGCTCACAGCGTACTCGGCCGGCTCGCGGGCGTCGAGGAGGATCGGGGCGGGGCGGGCGTCGAGCTCGGCGGCGAGCGCGTCCGTCGAGACCGTCCGCACGTCGGGGTAGCGGGCGGCGAGGCTGGCGCCGACGGCTCGCCACGCGGCCGAGTCGGGCCGGGCGGGGCGGGACCGGGCAGTCCACCACGCGCCGCCGGCGACGAGCGCAGCGGCGGCGAGCGCGAGGAGCAGGGCGCGGCGAGGCATGAGGGCGGGGCGGTCTCAGGTGCAGACCCAACGCGCCCGCCCCGCCCAGAGTGTCGCCCCGCCCGTGGCGCCGGACGTGCCCACCCCGCCCCGGGCCGTGGCGGCGAGGGCGGGGCGGAACCCATCACCTGCTCACCCGCCCCGCCCGCGCACCCGAACCGGCGGCCGGACCCGTTACCCGAGCCGCCCCGCCCCCCGGGCTATCTTCGGCCGCCCCGCCTCCGGCGCCCCCGCCCCCGACTCAGACCGCATGACTGGCAAGCTGATCGACCGCCTCGTCGCCGCTGGCGTCTTCCTCTACGCCCTCGTCGTCTACATCGCGACGATGGCCGAGACGACGCCCTTTTGGGACTCGGGCGAGTTTATCGCCATCTCGAACGGGCTCCAGGTGAGCCACCCGCCGGGCGCCCCGTTCTACATGCTCGTCGGGCGGCTGTTCGCCATGTTCGCGCCGCTCTTCGGCGGGCTCAGCCCCGAGCCCGTCGCCTTCGCGGTCAATCTGGTGTCCGTCGTGTGCAGCGCGCTGACGGTGCTCCTCACGCACCTCGTCATCGTGCGGCTCGTGCGCGTGTGGGCGGGGCACCCCGACACCTGGAGCCCCGTCCAGCGGATCGCGACCAACCTGGGCGGGGTGGTGGGCGCGCTGACGTTCGCGGTCACCGACTCGTTCTGGTTCAACGCCGTCGAGGCCGAGGTCTACGCCATGTCCATGCTGTTCACGGCGCTCGTCGTGTGGCTGGCCCTCGTGTGGCGCGACGCGACACGCGCCGAGGAGGCCGCGCTCGTGGCCCGCGGCGAGCACCCGTTCGGGCTCCACGCTGACCGCTACCTCGTGGCGATCGCCTACCTGTTCGGGCTGGCGATCGGGGTCCACCTCCTGAACGTGCTCACGCTGTTCTTCCTCGCGCTCATCGTCTACTTCCAGAAGGTGGACCGGCCGGAGGCGACGACGGGCGAGCGTGTCAAGGGGCTCGCGATCACGGCGGCCGTGTCCATCGCGGCCTTCCTCGTCGTCTACCCCGGCGTCGTGCAGACGCTGCCGACGCTGGCGGGCGCGAGCGGGGCGCCGGCCCTGTTCCTCGTCGCCGTCGTCGCCATCCTCGTCGCCGCCGTCGTGTGGACGCAGCGGCGCGGCCTGCCGGTCGCCAATCTGGCCGCGCTCACGATCACGCTCGTGGTCCTCGGGTACTCGTCGTACGGGCTCATCTTCATCCGCTCCGCGGCCGACCCGCCCATCGACGAGAACGACCCCGAGACGACCGAAGCGATCGTGAGCTACCTCAAGCGCGAGCAGTACGGGTCCACCCCGCTCCTGACGGGCGCGAGCTACGACAACCGGACCGGAGCGATCTCGACGCGCGAGAAGACGTTCCCGCGCCGGCACTCGTCGGCCCCGCAGCACCTCGGCGTCTACGCCGACTACCCGTCGGACGCGGCCTTTTTCTGGCAGTACCAGGTCGGCCACATGTACTGGCGGTACTTCATGTGGCAGTTCGTCGGCAAGGCGGCCGACACGCAGGACGCCGGGTGGATCTCCGGGCTGGGCGGGCGGGGCGACCCGCCCGGGCTCACGCCGTCCGAGGCGGCGGGGCGGAACGTGTACTTCGGGCTCCCGCTGCTGCTCGGGCTCCTGGGCCTGGCCTTCCACGTCCAGCGCGACTGGCGCCGCGCGCTCGCCGTCCTGGCCCTGTTCCTGGTGACGGGGCTCGGGATCATCGTGTACCTCAACCAAACCCCGTTCCAGCCGCGCGAGCGGGACTACTCGTACGTCGCGTCGTTCTTCGCCTTCTCGCTCTGGATCGGGCTCGGTGCCACCGGTCTGGTGGAACTGACGGCGGAGGCGCTGGAGAAAAAGTCGGCCGGGCTTCGGAGGGCCGTGTCGCTCGCGCTCGGCGTAGTCCTGTTTCTGGCCGTGCCCGGCTGGATGCTGGCCGAGAACTACGACGACCACGATCGCTCGGGCCGCCGCATCGCGACCGACTTCGCGCGGAACCTGCTCGAGTCGACGGCCCCCAACGCCATCCTGTTCACGAACGGGGACAACGACACCTTCCCGCTGTGGTACCTCCAGGAGGTCGAGGGCGTCCGCCGTGACGTGCGCGTGGTCAACCTGTCGCTGCTCAACACGCCGTGGTACATCCGCCAGCTCCGCGACCAGTGGAGCCGGACCGCCCCGCCCGTGCCGCTCTCGGTCTCGGACGCCGACATCGACGGGCTCACGCCGCGCGGCGACGACCTGCCGACGGGGGCGCTCGCCCCGCGGCTGTTCGAGGAGCAGGACGTGGCGCTGCCCGTCGACCCGCGCATCTTCTCGAACGAGACGGTCGCCGGCCGCGTCGACCCTGGCGAGGTGCCGGACCGGATGACGTGGCGGCTCCGGGGCTCGCCGCTCGGTGACGGCCGGAGCGTGCTCTACACGTCGGACCTCGCCGTCCTCGACATCCTGCGGTCCGTGGCCGAGGACGGGTGGGAGCGGCCGGTCTACTTCGCCTCGACCGTGGCGCCGTCGTCGGAGCTGGGGCTCCAGCCGTACTTCCAGAACGAGGGGCTCGCCCGGCGCGTGGTGCCCATCGAGCGGGGCGGGTCGGACCCCGACGGCTACGTGGCGCCGGACGTGGCGCTCGACCGGCTGGCCCGGTTCCAGTACCGCGGGCTGAACGATCCCGACGTGTACCTCGACCAGAACGCCCGCAACATGGCCGACGGCTACCGGACGCGCGTGGCGTCGATCGCCGGCGGGCTCGCGCGCGAGGGGCGGGGCGGGGAGGCCCGTGCGCTTCTGGATCAGGTCATGGAGGAGGTGCCGGCGTCGACGGTCCCGGCGTCGTTCGGGTCGCTCTACACGCTGGCTGAGGCGTACCGCGCGATCGGCGACACGGAGCGCATGGCGGAGCTCCTGCGCCAGACCGAGGACGCCGTGCTCGGCGACCTCGCTGCGGCGCGGACGCCGCGCGAGCAGGAGCGGGCGTTCCAGCTCGTCCAGTTTGTCCAGGCGGCGTACCTCCAGGGCGGGGCCTATGACGAGGCGGCGGCATTTACGACCCGGCTCGCGCAGGCCCTCGGCGACCCCCGCTTCGAGCGCTCGGCCGATGACCTCCGCCGCGAGGTGGAGGCCGCCCAGCTGACCGCCCCGCCCGCCGACGCCGCCGAGCCCGCCCCGCCCGCGGGCGGGTAGGGCAGACCCCACGAGCGGATCCTACGGGCAAGGCGGCACCGTGCGGGCGGGGCGGCGTAGCTTGCCCAACGCTCGCTCTCTGGGTCCGCCCCGCCCCGCCATGTCCCGCTCCCTCTCCGACGCTGACCTCGAACGCGCCGCCGCCGTGCTGGGCGTCGACGCCGAGCGCGACGGAACGCTCACGCGGCTGGCCCTCCGCGACGAGGCCAGCGGGCGGCGTCTGGCCGTCGAGGTGACGCGGACCGGCGACGGCTCCGAGGGCGGGGTGGCGCTCGTCAAGGTGTACGGAACCGAGGCGCACCTCGAGCTCCACGACTGCGCCGGCCTCGTGACGTCGGACGAGCTGGGCGAGGTCATCTTTTTCGCGCGCGGCGGCGGCCGCGTCGCCGGACTCGTCGTCGAGCGCGAGGCGGCGTGTTCGCTCTACGCCAACGTCTCGGAGCGCCTGCTCTCGGCCGACTTCCTGACGGTCGCCCCCGAGGTCGCGCAGGCGGCCGTCGTCCTCTCGCTCTCCGAGCCGCTCTTCGAGGGCGACTGGTCGCCGGAGGGCCAGTAGGTCGGAGGTCCAGTAGGATCGGTGAGTCCGTGAGCGGCGGCACGCTGCGAGATCAGCCGCTGGGCGGGGCGGACGATTCCATACCAACTCGCCGCCCCGCCCTCATGCCACGCGGGCGGGGCGGGCACCTTGATCCACCGATCTACCGTGATTGACGTCCACCCCGCCCACGACGTGCGCGTGCTCGACGAGGACGCTGTCCGCCACGTGGCCGAGGCCGTGTGCGAGGGTGAGGGCGTGCGCGTGGCGAGCCTCGGCGTGATCCTGGGCGACCACCGGCTCGTCCACGACCTCAACCGCGAGTGGCTGGGACATGACTACGAGACGGACGTGGTCTCGTTCGTGCTCGACGAGGACGCGCTCGGGCGGGGCGAGGTCGACGGCGAGGTCTATGTCGACCTCGACACGGCGGTCGAGCGGGCGCCCGAGTTCGGGGTGACGTGGGAGCACGAGGCGCTCCGCTACGTGGCGCACGGCGTCCTCCACCTCGCGGGCCACGACGACTCCACCCCGCCCGAGCGGGAGGCGATGCGGGCGCTGGAGGACCGCTACCTCGCGGCGGCGGGCGTCTGAGGGCCGCCCCGCCCTCGACGCGAGGCGCAGGGCGCCGCGTCTGTGAACCCGTCGTCGCACCCACAGAGGGCGGGGTGGTTGACGACGCCACCCAGCCCGACGAGAGGCGGCAGCAGTCCCCCTCCTGGCCACCGCGCAGCGTCGGCGCAGCCAGGAGGGGGGAGGGGTGGTTGTGACGCGGGCGGGGCGGCCCGCCATGGCACCGCCCCGCCCGAGGCCGCCCCGCCCGGATGTCGTTGAAGGCAACGGCGCTACAGCGTCCACCCCGCCCGCAACGCGCGAGGGCGGGGTGGCGCACCTTCGCTGCCCGCTGCCCGCTGCCCGCTGCCCGCTGCCCGCTCTACGCCAGCTTGCGCAGCGGCTCCGCCACGCGGACGGCGTGCTCGGCCGTCGACATGATGTAGAAGTGGATGCCCGGGGCGCCGGCCTCCATCAGTTCCTCGGCCTGCCGCCGCGCCCACTCGACGCCGACATCGGCGACGCGTTCGTCCGCGGCCTCCTCGACCTCGGCGGCGAGCGCCTCGGGGATCTCCGTGTAGAACGTTCGGGGGAGCGTTTGGAGGTGGCGCTTCGTGGTCAGGATTTTGATCCCCGGCACGATGGGCACGCTGATCCCCACGTCGCGGCAGCGCTCGACAAAGTCGAGGTAGTGGCCGTTGTCGAAGAACATCTGCGTGACCACGTAGTCGGCCCCGGCGTCCACCTTCCGCTTGAGGTGGAGGACGTCCCACGTCCGGTTCGGGGCGTCGACGTGTTTCTCGGGGTAGCCGCCCACGCCGACGCAGAAGTCGGTCGGGGCGGCGTCGAGGAGGTCGGCAAGGTAGCGGCCCGCGTTCATGGCCTGGACTTGGGCCACGAGGTCGGCGGCGTATTCGTTTCGGCCGCGCCCCGGCCGCTCCAGCTTCATGACGCCCTTGTCGTCGCCGCGCACGGCGAGGACGTTGTGGATGCCGAGGTAGTTGAGTTCGATGAGCGCGTCCTCGGTCTCCTCCTGCGTGAACCCGCGGCACAGGATGTGGGGCACAGCATCGATCCCGAAGCGGTGCTGGATGGCCGCGCAGATCCCGAGCGTCCCCGGCCGCTTCCGCTTAACCCGTCGCCGGACCGTCCCGTCCGCCATCTCCTCATAGTCCGCCTCGGCCGAGTGGCTCGTGACGTCAATGAACGGCGGGCCGTACGGCGCGAGCGCCTCGACGATTTCGAGGACGTGGCCGACGGACGTCCCCCGCTTGGGCGGGATGATCTCGTAGGAGAGGAGCGGGCCGTCTGCCCGCTCGTAGTGCTCGGTGACGCGCATGGCGGTTGAGTCGGGTCGGGCGGGGCGGCCTACCCGTGGACCTCCCCGCCCTCGGGCGGCCTAATTCCGGCGAAGCCAGAGGTCGTCGGCGAGCGGGTGGCGGTCAGGGAGGTCGCCGTCGGCGGGCGGGGCGGGCACGGGCTGCCGGGCCTGGTCCTCCAGGATGTCCCGGAGGCGGACCGGAACGGACTCTCCCCGTATCCGAGCCCGCTGGCGACGGGCCGCGGCGTCGAACGGGAGCGGGCGCTCGGGGAACAGGATGCGCAGGACTGTCACGACCGTCCACACCGCCATCAGCAGGACTGTGGGGAGCGCGACCAGGACGAACCCGGTCACGATCGCACCCAGCGGGAGGACGACAGCGGTCATGGCGCCAGGAGGCGGGACGGGCCGGTTAGTTCGAGGGCGGG
Source organism: Rubrivirga litoralis (assembly GCF_031846415.1). Classification (NCBI taxonomy): domain Bacteria; kingdom Pseudomonadati; phylum Rhodothermota; class Rhodothermia; order Rhodothermales; family Rubricoccaceae; genus Rubrivirga; species Rubrivirga litoralis. The sequence continues at coordinate 19,447 of NZ_JAVRHT010000011.1, forward strand.
GCGGCCTCTGCGTTCGGAGCGTCGTCGCCGACGGGGCTGTCGGGCACGTCGCGGACGTCGTCGTACTGGCCTGGGTTGTTGAACAGGATCGGGTCGGGCTCGGTCACGAGCGGGACCGCCTCGCGGGCGTCAATGGCTTCCTGGATGGCGGCGGCTTCGTTGGCCTCCTCCTCCAAAATGTCCGTCGGGACCGCCGAGAGCTCCTCGAACGAGTCGCGGAAGGCGAAGTCGAGCCAGGTGAACCCGAAGAAGATGACGAGGAAGATGAGGCTCGACACGAAGACCAGGATGTTGGCGCTCTTCTCGTGCTTCAGCCCCATAAAGTTGGCCGCCACGAAGTACGCCTTTGTCCCCGCGATCCCGAGCGCGATCGGGACGCTGAGCCAGCCGAACGGGATCTCCGGGAGCACGAGGTTCCACCCGAAGATGTCCATGAAGCCGCGTTCGAACCCGGCCAGGACCACCGTCAGCAGCGTGAGGCCGACCAGGATGCCGAACGTCTTCTTGAGCATGCCGGACGAGAACACGTGGTGCCCGCCGTGGCCCGTGTGGTCCTCGGCGCCCTCAGTCGGGCCGTGGTCGATCTGCTCTTTGGTGGGGTGTGCGGCCATGTCTGCGGTGTGCCTGGGGCGGGGTGGGGACCCCACTAGATCAGGTACATGAGGGGGAAGACAAAAATCCAGATGATGTCGACGACGTGCCAGTAGAGGCCCACGTTCTCGACCGGCGTGTACCACACGCTCGAGTATCGGCCCTTGTAGGAGAACCAGGTGAGGAACCCGATGGCGACGATCCCGATGATGATGTGGAGCGCGTGGATCCCCGTCATCACGTAGTAGATGGCGAAGAAGATGCCCGCCCGGCGGTTGGAGAAGATGGCGCCTTCGCGGCCGTGGCCCCCAGAGTCGTCGCCGTGCTCGGTCTCGAGACCTCCGGCTGCCATGCTACCTACGTCCTCGTGGAGCGAGTTGGCGTTGCCCAGAACGGCCTCCGCCGCCGTCGCATCCGCCCCGCCCTCGGCGGCCCCGTCGAGCGTGGCACCGTTGGCGGGAGCCACCCCGCCCTCGTCTAGGGCCGTGCCCGCGAGCGGCTGTGCGCCCTCGGCCTGCGTTTCGGCCTCGGCCTGCACGCCGCCCTCGGTGCCCGTGTCCGGCGCCGCCGGCGCGCCGTCGATGCCCGGGTTCTGGTCGGCGCCGGTGAGCGGGGCGTCGTCGGTCGAAACCGGAGCCGTCTCGTCCGGGATCTGGTTGCCCGCCGCGTCGGCGGCGGCGTCCTCCCGCTGGCTGGGCACGAACAGCGGTGTCGCCGCGACCGAGCCCGTCAGGTCGTTTACGCGGTCGACGCCCTCGTCGAGCTCGAAGTTGTAACCGGGGAAGATGCCGAGCTCGAACTTGTGCTCGTACTCGAAATACTTGACGACGAGGAAGGCCGACGCCAGCGCCATCGTCGCCAGCAGGTTGTAGCGGAGCACCTTCTGGTTGTCCATCTGCGCCCCCCGGATGGCCCACGCCATCGTGAGCGACGACAGCAGGAGGACGAGCGTGTTCGCGGCGCCCAGCGTCGTATCGAGCTGGAGGCTGGCCTCGTCGAACAGTTCGGGGTAGAGGACGCGGAAGATCCCGTAGGCCACAAAGAGCGCCCCGAAGAGCAGGATCTCCGTCGCCAGGAACAGCCACATCCCCAGCTTCGACGACTCGAACTGCTGCTCGGCCGAGACGAAGTGGTGCTGGAGGTTCGACGGGTGCATCTGCCCGTCGTAGCCCTCGAGCATGTGGGCGTGGCCGTCGCCACCGTGCCCGTCGCCGCCCACGGCGTGCGGGTCGTCGACGGTGAGGGCGGGCGGGGTGGGGTTCGCCATGGGTGCGTGCGTCGGTCGAGCGCGTCGGCCGCCCCGCCCTCGCAGGACGGCTCGGGCGGGGCGGGGTGAGAATTAAGAGGTCGGGCTGTCGGTGGCGTCGTCGGGCTGCGCCGTGCCGTCGTCGACCGACTTCTCCATCTCCTGCGGGGCGCCGACGGCGATGTCAGGAATCGGAGCGCCGTCGCCCGCGCTGTCGCCCGAGGTCTGGAACAGGACCTCGTAGTCGTACGGGCCGTGCGTGACGAGCGGGGTCCGGTGGAAGTTGTGGTGGTCCGGCGGGCTCGTCGTGTGCGTCCACTCGAGCGTCGCCCCGCCCCACGGGTTGCCCGGCGCCCGGCGCGCCTTTTTGCGGAGCGAGAGCAGGCCGTTGACGAGGACCACGAGGAGGCCTACGCCCAGCACGTACGACCCGATCGTCGAGAGCTGGTGGAGCGGCTGGAGCCACGGCTGGTCGGGGTAGTCGTAGTACCGACGCGGCATGCCCTGGCTACCCATGACGAACTGGATAAAGAACGTCATGTTGAAGCCGATAAACACGAGCAGCGCCGAGACCTTGCCCAGCGTCTCGTTGTAGAGCCGGCCCGTCATCTTTGGCCACCAGTAGTGGATGCCGCCGAGGAAGGCAATGACCGTCCCGCCCATCATCACGTAGTGGAAGTGGGCAACCACGAAGTAGGTGTCGTGGAGGTGGATGTCGACGGCCAGCGCCCCGACCATGATGCCCGTAACGCCGCCGATCGTAAACAGGAACAGGAACGAGAGCGCGTAGAGCATCGGCGTCTGGAGCCAGACCGAGCCCTTGTACATCGTCCAGGTCCAGTTGAAGACCTTGATCCCCGACGGGATGCCGATCAGGAACGTGATGAGGCTGAACACGATGCTCGACACCGGGCTCTGGCCCGACGTGAACATGTGGTGGCCCCAGACCATGAACCCGAGCAGCGCAATCGCCACCGACGAGAGCGCAACGGCGCGGTAGCCGTAGACGCGCTGCCGGCTGAACGTGCCCATCAGCTCCGAGATCACCCCGAAGCCGGGGAGGATCATGATGTAGACGGCGGGGTGGCTGTAGAACCAGAAAAAGTGCTGGAACAGGACGGGGTCGCCGCCCAGCGCCGGGTCGAAGATGCCGATCCCGAGCGTCCGCTCCAGGACCAGGAGCACGAGCGTGATCCCGATGACCGGCGTCGCGAGGATCTGGACGATGGACGTCGCGTAGATCGACCACAGGAAGAGCGGCATCCGGTTCCAGGTCATCCCCGGCGCCCGCATCTTGTGGATCGTCACGATAAAGTTCAGGCCCGTCAGGATCGACGAGAACCCGAGCACAAAGGCCCCGAGCGCCATCGCGATTACAGCCGTCCCGGTCTCCTTCGAGTACGGCGTGTAGAACGTCCAGCCCGTGTCCACCCCGCCCGTGGTGATCGAGAGCAGCGCGATGCCCGCGCCGAGCACGTAGATGTAGAGGCTGAGCAGGTTCAGGCGCGGGAACGCCACGTCCTTCGCGCCCACCATGATGGGGAGCAGGAAGTTGCCCATCGTCGCCGGGATCGACGGGATGATGAACAGGAACACCATGATCAGCCCGTGCATGGTGAACACCCGGTTGTAGGTGTCCGGTCCCATGATGTTGCCGCCGACGACCGCCCCGCCCGCATCGTAGCTGTTGACGAAGAACAGCTCCGTACGGATGCCGAGCGCGAGGAGCCCGGCAACCGTAAAGAAGAAGCTGACCGCGACCAGGTACATGATCCCGATCCGCTTGTGGTCGACGGTCAGCGCCCACGACTTGACCCACGCCCACGCACGCGCTAGGCCCTGCACGTCATCGGGCGGACGGGGCTCGTGGAGGTAGTTGTGGACCGGCTCGTGGCCGACCGGGTATGCCCGGCCCTCACGCGGCGCGCGGGCGGGGGCGGGGCTCTTCGTGATCGTCGCCATCGGTTCGGGGGCGGGGTGGGGCCGGACGAGCGGACGTCGGGCAGAGGGGGATGTTCGGGCGGGGGACCTTTTCAGGAACCGCCCCGCCCGGGCGGGGCGGCCCGCTTACTCGAGGACCTCCTCGCGGGCCGGGCCGTCGACGGGGTCGGCCACGGGGACGCCGGGGTCGCCCATGCCGCCTTCGGGCGCCTGACCGGCGAGGCTGTCCTCGATGCCTGCGTCGGTCGGGAGCGTGGTGTCGGCCGGGGTCGCCGCTCCGCTCAGGACGCGAATGTACGCGGCGACGCCGGCGATCTGCTGGTCGTTGAGAACGCCGTCGTAGGACGGCATGTTGGCGTTCTCGAAGCCCGGGGCGATGTACGCCTGCGGGTAGAGGATGGAGTTCGCAATGTAGACGTCGTCGACCACGCCTTCGGCGCTTCCGGGTCGGGGCTCCCCCCAGATTCCCTCCCACGACGGACCGACGCCGGGCGTCCCATCGACGGAATGGCAGGCGTTGCACCCGCGGGCGACGTAGACCGACGCGCCCAGGTCGGCCGGGGCCATCGCCGGCGGCTGCTCGCCCGGCAGGTACCCGTTGGCGACGTAGGCGTAATAGTCGCCCCGGCTGACGACGCGGATCCTGGCCCCCATGTTCGAGTGGGACGTCCCACAGTACTCGGTGCAGAGGATCTGGTAGACGCCCTCGCGCGGCGCCTCGAACCAGACGTAGGCAAAGCGGTTGGGGAGCACGTCGTGCTTGATCCGGAACTCGGGGACGTAGAAGCTGTGGAGCACGTCCTGGCTCGTCATCTCGAGCCGGACCGGCTGGTTGACCGGGACCACGAGTTCGGTCGCGTTCGTGCCGTTGGCGTACTCGAACGACCAGTTCCACTTTTGGGCCTTCACGTTCACCGTGATCGCGTTCGACGGCGGGATCGCCGTGCCAACGTAGGCCCGGAACCCCCAGAAAAAGACGCCGAGGACCAGGATCGTCGGGATCACGATCCAGGACACCTCAAGCCACTTGTTCTCGTGGGTCTCCTGCGGCCGGTCGGCGTGGCTCGTCCGCCGGTACTTCCGCACGAAGTACACCATCGCCGCGGCCACGAACAGCGTCAGGATGATGCTGCTGATCATGATAAAGTTGAACAGCGCGTCGATCTGGGGCGCCGTCGTGGACTCGGCCGGCGGCAGCCACAGCCCATTCCGGCCCGTCCAGAACGCCTGGCGGGTGGCTTCGATCACGCCGGCCGAGTCGGCCGCGGGGGTCTGCATCATCATGAGGGAAAGGTCGTGCCGGGGTGCGTCAACGGCGGGTCACCGGGCGGGGTGGAGGACACCCCGCCCCACCGCTCAGCGGTGCTGCGGCCCTCGCGGCGCCAGAACACGAACAGCATGGCGCCGAACACGAGGAGCAGGAGCGCCCCGCCGATCTTGGTCGCCGTCAGAACGGCGAGGGAGTACGACTGCGCGTCGTGGTCGTACTGGAAACACGTTAAGAGAAACCGGTCGAGCGTCGAGCCGACCGTGCCCTGCCCCGCTTCGGTAATCGCGAGGTTGACGTCGAACGGGGCATAGTCGAGGCCGTAGAGGTAGCGCGTGATCTTGCCGTTGGGGCTGAGGAACATGACGGACGCGGCGTGCGCGTACTCCCCCGTCTTCGCGTCGAGCCCGTAGCGGAACCCGACGGCCTCAGCCAGCCGCTCCACGTTCGCCTCGGTCTCCGGCGTGACCGTCCAGAAGTGGAGGGCGCGCTCGGCGGCCGGGTCGTCGATCTGGCGCACGTAGCGGGCCTTGGCCTCGGCCGCCTTTTGCGGCGTGTCGTTGGGGTCGATGGAGACGGCCAGCACCTCGTAGTCCTGCCCCAGCGTCGCCTTCGCCTCGCTCACGGCGTCGGCCACGCCGTCGAGGACGAGGCTGCACAGCATGGGGCAGTTGTGGTAGACGAACGCCAGCAGGACCGGCCGCTCGCCATCGAGGAGCGATGAGAGCGCGACCGGCCGCCCCGCCTCATCAACGAACTGGAGGTCGGTGGGGACCGTCGCACCCAGGTTTTCGTCGATCCCGTATTGCCCGACGAGCCGGTTGGGGACCGCCCCCTGCCCCGCCTGCCCGTCGAGCGGGACAAAGTCCGATGTCGTCGTTACCTGCGCGGCCGCCGGTTGCACCACCCCGCCCAGCGCCACAAACGCGGCGGAGACGGCGACAGCGAGCCGGAGGCGACGCAGCGTCATGCTAATTGCGGTCGAATGGGGCTTCGGCGCCTTCGTCCACGCCGACCTCCTCGCCCGTCTCCACACGGAGCTGGAACGGGGTGGTCTCGGCCTCCTGAATTGTGTCAGGCTCCCCGGTCGGGCTGAGCGGGTTGATCCCGGGCAGGGGTGCCGTGAGCGGGCCGCGGTCGGACGGCACCTGGACGGCGCGGGGCGGGCCGATCGAAATGGGGAGCGTGTTCCACCGCTGGCGCGTGGTCGGCACCTCGGCGGCGCCCGCGCGCGCGGCCCCGTACTCCGCCGCGACCAAACCCATCGCCTGGCTGATGGGGACGCCGTACGTGCTGCTGTCGGCGCGCTCGTAGTCGGTCAGCTTGGCGAGCCCCTCGACGCGGACCTGCAGCAGCTCAGGGTATAGGACGACGTTCTCGGCCTCGGCCCCCACCTGCGCCTGGAACGGAATGACGAACAGGTAGATCAAGCCGACGACCAGCGCGACAATCCCGACGCCGACCGAGATGATGAGCCCGAGGATTTGGCCGGACTCGATTCCCTCCTCCTCGACGCCCATCTGCTCCAGTAGGGCCTCGGCCTCGGGGTCGCCGTCTGGGGTCGCTTCGTCTTCTGCCTCCACGGCTGCCGTGGGGACCAACTCGCCGTACGGGCCGAGCGGCTCGTCGCCCGTCGGGCGCGCTGGCGTGCCAGCGGCCTCGGGGCGGACGCCCTCGTCCTCGGCTGCGGCCGGCTCGCCCCGGTGCGGGTTGGGCATGGGCGTGCCGGGAAGCTCGTCGGGCTCGTCGTTGGGGAGGCGGGGCGGGTCGTCCATCGTGGCAGGGTAACGGCCGAGGGGGGCCGATGGTTTTCAGTATCGATTGAAAGCGCCGTGCAGGTGGGCACCGCCCCGCCCGCACGGCGCCGCTGTTTGAGCGTTGCGCCCCGCCCCGCGACAGACCGCGGAGCTACACGTTCTCGAACCGCAGGGACTCGGCGAAGTAGGGGTCGTTGTACGGCGTGAGCGCGTGGCGCTGCAGGCGGAGGATCGTCACGCCCAGGAAGAGCCCGAACAGCCCGAGCCACACGAGCATCTCGAAGATGGGGATCGCCGGTGGGATCACGTCAAGGTCCATCACGTCGTCCGGCGTCTCGCCTCGGGCCGGCGTGGCCGCGTCTGCGGCGTCCGGGTCGAGCACGCCGTCGAGGTCGTTTACCCCGCTCACGGCCTGCGCCGGGAGGAGCTGGACCGCCCCGCCCTCGTCCATCGCGGGCGGGGTGGCGGCCACCTCCTCGTACTCGGCCTCCATCGCCGGCATCGCGACCCACCACAAGTCGACCCAGTGCATGACCAGGAGCCAGACGGCCATGACGGCCAGGACCGGCGCGATCCGCTTGGTGATACGCGGGAGCAGGATCAGGAAGGGGAGGATAAAGTTGAAGATGACGAGCGACCACGCGACCGTCCCCCACCCGAACGACAGCCGCTTGAGGAACCACACGGTCTCCTCCGGGATGTTGGCGTACCAGTACAGCATGTACTGGCTAAAGGCGATGTACGTCCAGAACACGACGAACGCGAACATGAACTTACCCATGTCCTGGAGGTGCTCGACGGTCACCTCGGGGAGCATCCCCATCTTCTTGAACCAGAGGGCCAGGAACGTGATGAGGCAGAGCGCGCCGAGCCAGCCGCCGGCCCAGAAGTAGATCCCGAACATGGTCGAGAACCAGTGGGGGTCGGTCGACATGAGGAAGTCGAACCCGGCGAACGCCGTCGTGACGGCAGCGAGCGGGATGCCGTAGGCGCTCACCTTGCGGAGCTCGAGCGTCCGGTCCGCGTCGGGGTCAGTGTCGTTGCCGACCGAGATCGCGTAGAGCCGGTGCCCGAGCCACGTCCACGCCACGAAGTACAGGACGTAGCGGACGAGGAAGAACGGCATGTTCAGGTACGCCTTCTTCCCCGCGATGAGCGCGTCGTAGTACGGGCTCGCCGGGTCGTACAGTTCGGCGTGCGTCCAGTGGAACAGATCGTGGCTGCCCAGGAGGACCGGGATGCCGGCCAGCGCGAGGAGCGGGAAGTTGGCCGAGAGCGCCTCGGGGATGCGCCGGATGGTCGTCGACCACCGGGCCTTCGTGATGTGCTGGATCATCACGAAGAACAGCGACCCCAGCGCGATCGAGACGCAGAACGTCCACGCGACGAGGTAGGAGAAGAGCGCCCGCGACGGGTCGCCGAGCAGGAGCACCAGGAAGATGACCACGCCGACCACGCCCACGGCGAGCGGGGCGATCCACGACAGCTGGCCGCCGGTAAAGCGGTGCCGGGGCGGCACGCGGTCGGCCGGGGCGTCGACCGGGTCGAAGAGGAAGCGGGTCAGGGCGTTCGCCATGGGGTCGGAGCCGTCGCGGGGGCGGGGCGGTCTAGTTCGAGAGCCGGATGTTCGGGTTGGCCGTCTCCAACCGCTCGCGCTCGGTGACGGGCACGTCGCCGGCGGTCGCGGCCTGACTCCGCTGGAGGGCGCGGATGTAGGCGACGATGGCCCAGCGGTCGGCGGGGGGGAGCTCGTGGCCGTAGCTGGGCATCGTGTTGATGCCGTTCTGGATCACGTCGTAGAGGTACCCGTCGGGCCGCTCGCGGAGCGCCTCGGTGTGGTACGACGGCACAGCGAACCCGTAGCCCAGCCCGCCGTTGCCGACGGCGACGATGCCGCGGCCGTCGCCGGCGAGCCCGTGGCACGGCGTGCAGTAGATGTCGTACCGCTCCTGGCCGCGCTCGAGGAGCGACGGCGTCACGGGCACGGGGATCTCCTCGACGTAGGAGCCGTCGGCGTTGCGGCCGTAGTAGAACGGCGCGTTCGCGTCGGTCCGCAGCTCGCCGCGCGCGACCGTCCCGGCGACGGGCGGGCGCATGGCCGCGCCGTCGAGGAAGAACTGGCTGGGCTCCTGCGCCTCGAACCTCTGGGTGTAGTCCATGTTGAGGTTCGGGTGGATGGGCGGGGCGTCGCTCGTCATCCCGCGGCAGCCCGCGAGGGCGGCGGCGGCGAGCACGAGCAGGCTGAGGCGCGGGGTCATCGGAAAAACCGGGGCAGGGGGGCGAGGGCGGGGTGGGGGCGGCCGGTGCGGGCCACCCCGCCCCTACAGGTCGCCCGTCGTGTGGGGCGGGGTGACGGGGACCGGCGCACGGTCCGCGTTGGGGGCGGGCGCCGCCAGGTCCGCCCCGCCCACGAGCGTGGCGCCGTCATGGTCGACGTACTCGACGGCCGTGGCGCCGAGCCCGAGGAGGTCGTCCGTCGTCCGGTCCTGGGCGAAGGTGCCGTCGGCGGCGGCGACGTGGAGGAAGAACCCGTCGTCGGTGGCCCGGCCGAAGCGGTCCGAGTAGAACAGCGGGTCGTAGGGGCGGGGCAGCCCGTTCAGCGCGAGCATCGCGCCGACGGCCGTCAGCGCCGAGAACAGAATCGTCAGCTCGAAGATGATGGGGACCGACGCCTCAAAGGCGTAGAGCGGCTTGTTCGAGATGTTGATCGGGTAGTCGACCTCGCTCGTCCACCACTGGAGGAGCCATCCGAGGAAGGCTCCGGTGATGCCGCCGAAAAAGACGAGGTACCCGATCTTGGAGACCGGCAGCCCCATCGCCCGGTCCATCCCGTGGATGGGGAACGGGCTGAACGTGTCGAGCCGGGTGTAGCCCCGCTCGCGGAGCCCCTTGACGGCGTCGTAGAGGGCGCCGGGGTCGGGAAACTCGGCGAGCAGGCCGACGTGCTGGTTCGACCGCTCTTCGAGGCGGGCCGCGATGGCGTTCGGGATCGGCAGGCGCATGGGGGCGGGGCGGGCGCTAGGACGGGTCGCGGTCGTGGGCCACGTCGTCGGGGACGCCGTCGGCGTCGGAGTCGGGAGCGGCCGTCGCGGCGCCCTGGGCGTTCGCGTCGACCTGGTACGGGGCGAGCTCGTGCGCGTCGGCGTGGCCGTCGCCCGCGTGGTGGTAGAAGTGGGGGTCGGCCTGCGGCATCACGCCCTTCACCTCGGCGATGGCCACCATGGGCACGAACCGGAGGAAGAGGAGGAACAGCGTGAAGAAGAGTCCGAACGTCCCCACGTACATCAGGATGTCCCAGATCGTCGGGCTGTAGTAGTCCCACGACGACGGCAGGAAGTCGCGGTGGAGCGACGTGACGGTGATCACGAACCGCTCGAACCACATGCCGATGTTGGTCGTGATCGAGATCGCGAACATGATCGGGATCGACCGGCGGAACTTCTTGACCCAGAAGACCTGGGGGAAGATGAGGTTGCACGCCATCATCGTCCAGTACGCCCAGGCGTACGGCCCGAACGCGCGGTTGGCAAACGCGAACTGCTCGTACTCGACCTGGCTGTACCAGGCGATAAAGAACTCCGTGATGTAGGCGAACCCGACCACCGTCCCCGTCACCAGGATGATGATGTTCATCTTCTCCAGGTGATCGATCGTGATCAGGTTCTTGATGTCGAACACGCTCCGCGCGACGACCATCAGCGTGACCACCATCGCGAAGCCGGAGAAGATGGCGCCGGCGACGAAGTAGGGCGGGAAGATCGTGGTGTGCCAGCCCGGGACGATCGAGACGGCGAAGTCGAACGACACGACCGAGTGGACCGAGAGCACGAGCGGGGTGGCGAGCCCGGCCAGGAGGAGGTAGGCCCGCTCGTAGTGGCGCCACGAGCGGTTCGAGCCGGTCCACCCGAGGCTAAAGAAGCCGAGGATGCGGGCGCGGACCATCTTGCCGGCCCGGGCCGCGCGGTCGCGGATGGTCGCGAGGTCGGGGATGAGGCCGACGTACCAGAACAGGAGCGAGACCGTCCCGTAGATCGAGACCGCGAACACGTCCCAGAGCAGCGGGCTCTTGAACTGCGGCCACATGGCCATCTGGTTCGGGATCGGGAGCGTGTAGTAGATGACCCACACCCGGCCCACGTGGAACGTGGGGAACGTGAGCGCACACGCGACGGCGAAGAGCGTCATCGCCTCGGCCGCCCGGTTGATCGACGTCCGCCAGCGCTGGCGGAACAGGAAGAGCACGGCCGAGATGAGCGTCCCGGCGTGGCCGATGCCGACCCACCACACGAAGTTGACGATGGCCCAGCCCCAGAAGACCGGGTTCGTGAGCCCCCACACGCCCGGCCCGTTCCAGACCTGGTAGGCCACGGCGACCGCGAAGATGGCGAGGCCGGTGAGGGCGGCGCCGAACGCGATCCACCACCCGAGCGGCGTCTTTTTCTCGGTGTGCACCGAGACCATCTCGGTCACGTCGTGGAACGAGAGGTTGCCGCGGACGAGCGGGGCGTCGGCCAGCGTCTTCGGGGTCCCGTCGGCGTAGACCGGGGCGCCGTCGCCGCCGGAGCGGCCGTACGCGTTCTTGGAGGTGACGGTGGCCATAGGGGAGGAGAGGGCGGGGCGGGAAAGAGGGGGAAGAGGCGGTCGGGTCCTTCTTCTCCCCGTCTCTCCTTCTCGTCGGTGGGGGCGGGGCGGTCTAGGCGGCGGGGGCCGCGACGCCGGCGGCGGCGTGCGTCTCGCCGTCGTCCGTGTGCTCGCCGTGGGCCGTGTCGAACGGCGTGGCGAGGTCGGGGTGCGGGTTGCGGAGCCGGGCGAGGTACGTCAGCCGGGGCTTGACGGCGAGCTCGGCGAGGACCGCGTAGTTGCGCTTGTTCAGCTTCTGCTGGTTGACGAGGCTGCCCGGGTCCTTGAGGTCGCCGAAGACGATGGCGTCGGCCGGACACACCTGCTGGCACGCCGTGAGGACCTCGCCGTCGCGGAGCGGTCGGTTCTCGATGTGCGCGTACTGCTGCGTCTGGCGGATGCGCTGGACGCAGAACGTGCACTTCTCCATCACGCCGCGGTAGCGGACCGTGACGTACGGGTTGGACTGCATCTGGACCGTCGTCGGCAGGTGCTTCGTCCAGTTGTAGAAGTTGTACCGGCGGACCTTGTACGGGCAGTTGTTGGCGCAGTACCGCGTGCCGATGCAGCGGTTGTACGTCATCTCGTTGAGCCCGTCCGGCGAGTGGGCCGTCGCGTTGACGGGGCAGACCTGCTCGCAGGGCGCGTTCTCGCAGTGGACGCACATCATCGGCTGCTGGACCATACCCGGGTCCGTTTCGTCGCCGACGTAGTAGCGGTCGAGCCGGAGCCAGTGCATCTCGCGGCCGATCGCGACCTGCTCCTTGCCCACGACTGGCACGTTGTTCTCGGCCTGGCAGGCGACGACGCACGCGTTGCACCCGGTGCAGGCGTTGAGGTCGATGACCATGCCCCACTGGTTCTCCGAGTAGAGCCAGTCGCCGATGCGGGGGTCCTCGGATGCCGAGTTCTCGGCGCCCCAGGCCGGCGGGAAGTTCTCCCACGGCGCGCCCTCGACAAAGTGATCCTCGTCGCGAGCGAACACGGGGTCCGCCTCGTACTCCTCCAGCGTCGCCATGCGGACGATGTGGCGGCCCTCCATCGAGCCGTGGTCCTGCGTCGACGCGAGGAGGTAGTCCTCGGCGACGGCCGCCGCCCCGACCGAGGGCACGACCGCCCCGCCCAGCGGGCGGAGCCGCTCGATGCGCGTCGAGATCGCCCCGCCGTCAAGGTCGCCGCCGACGTACGACGAGACCGGGCCGGGGTAGTAGATGTCGGCCTGGACGTTGAAGAGCCGCTCGATGAGACCACGGTCGCGGATCACGCGCGGCGAGTCGATCTCGCGGCCGTACCCCATGGGCACCGTAATCGAGTTGTCCGGGTGGCCGGGCTGGACCCAGACGGGCACCGTCGCGACGGCCCCGTTCGGGGCCTCAATGCCGATGACGGTCGCGTAGGCCTTGCCCTTGTCCTCCTCGACCGTCCAGCCGTTGGCGAGCGCCGTCGCCGGGCTCACGAGCGCCACCGGGTCCCACGTCACCTTTGTGACCGGGTGCGGCGCCTCCTGCATCCAGGCCACGTTCGAGAACTGGCCGTCGTAGAGCGTCGGGCTGAGGCGAACGACGAGCTCGATCGCGGCGGGGTCGGGCACGTCGAGGCCGGCCAAGCTGGCCGCCCCGCCCCCAGATCCGAGCGACGGGAAGCCCGTGCCCTCGACGAACCCGTCGTGGAGCGCCGTGCGCCAAGCCGTCTCGAAGTCGCCGCCGAGGCGGCCCCGGAGCGACGACCGCAGAAGGTCGTAGCCGGCGACGTTGCGGCCGGTCGCGAGCAGGTTCAGGACCTCGAGGTCCGAGTGCGCGTCGTCGTAGAGCGGGGCGATCAGCGGCTGCACGACCGAGAGCGTCCCGTCGTAGGCGCGGGCGTCGCCCCACGACTCCAGGTAGTGGGCGGCCGGGACGTGCCACGTCGCGCGCTGCGCCGACTCGTCGCGGTAGAAGCCGGTGTGGACCGAGAACGGGACGGCCGCGAGCGCCTCCTCGAAGCGGAGCTCGGCGGGGAGGTGGTAGACCGGGTTCGTGCCCAGCATGACGAGCGCGTCGACGCGCCCGGCGCCCATGTCGCGGACGAGGCCCGCGAGCTCTGGGCCGACCGGCTGGACCGGCCCCTCGCCCGTCGCGAGGTACTCGACCACCCCGCCCCCGAACCGCCCGTTGAGGACGGCCACGAGCGCGTGGAGCTCGGGCGGGGCGGTCGGCCCGGCCACGAACGCGGCGCGGCCGCCGGCGGCCTGCACGTCGGACGCGATGGCGGCCACGAACGGGGCCAGCTCGTCCTCGATCAGGACCTGGGCGCCGGCCGGCACGCCGAGCGCCTCGGCGACGGCGGCGGCCACGAAGGGGACGGTGCCCGCCTTGACGGCTTGGCGGTGGTCGGCCATCCCGCCCGTCATCGTCATCGTCGACTCGACGGCGTACATCCGCGACATCGTGCCGCGCTCGTCGACGCGGCGGCTGGCGGCGTACTGGCGGTTGTTCCAGACCGTGTTCGGGTCCTCGGACGCCAGGAAGTCGGCGTCGAACGTGACGATCACGTCCGCGTCCGCAAAGCGGTAGAGCGGGCGGGCCGGCTGGCCGAGCGCGGACTGCGTCCCGAGCGCCTGCGCGTCGTCGAGGTGCGGCCCGAGCGTGACCCACCGGGCGCCGGGGTAGGTCTGGAGCAGCTGGTCGCGGAGCGCGTCCTGCGTCGGCGACGCGCTGGGCGCGGCGAGGACGGCGAGCCGGGCCGTCCCGCGCTGCGCGAGGAGCCGGTTCGCCTGGCCGACGAACGCGTCCCACGTGCCGCGCGCGCCCACCCCGCCCGTGCCGCGCGTCCACACGTGGCGGCTGCGGTCGGGGTCGTAGAGCTGGAGGACGGACGCCTGCGCGAAGATGTCGGTCGCGCCCTGCACGAGCGGGTGCTCCGGGTTGCCCTCGGCCTTGGTCGGGCGGCCCTCGTGGCTCTGGACGACGAGCGGGCGGCCCACGCCGCCGAGCGGCATGGTCGTCGCGTAGTACTGCGGTACGCCCGGAATGACCTCCTCCGGCTTCCGCACGTAGGGAACGATGGCCTCGACCGGCCGGCGGCAGCCGGAGAGCCCGGCCAGCGCGGCGCTCGCGCCCATGACCTGGAGGAACGTCCGCCGGCTGGTCCCCTCGTGGCCGTCGCTGGCCGGGTCCAGGAACTCGTCGCGGACGACGGACGGGTCCTGCGACCCGTCCTTGCCGGAGAGGCTGCGCCACGGGGCGGGGCGGCCCTGCATGGCCTGGGCGTCGCGGTCGGCTGCCTGGTCGGCGGCGCTCAGGACGTCGAGCTCAATCATGTGCGAGTGTCGGGTATCGGATGGTCAGGTAGCAGGTGAGGGCGCGTAGCCCCCGTCGCCTGCCCACCTGCAACCTCCTAGTAGTGGCAGGCCGAGCAGTTCTGGGGCGGCTTGATCCCCTCGCGCTCGATCCGGGCCAGGTTCGTCTGGACGTACTCGGCGTAGCGCTCGTCGCTCTCGCGGACCTCCTCGGCGTAGCCCATGGTCGTGACCAACTCCGGGTCGCGGAGGTGCTCCTCGGGCGCCCGGTGGCACTCGAGGCACCACCCCATCGAGAGCGGCTCGGCCTGGTAGACCACGACCATCTGGTCGATCCGCCCGTGGCACGACTCGCACCCGACGCCGACGTTGACGTGGGCCGCGTGGCTAAACTGGGCGTAGTCCGGGAGGTGGTGGACCTTGACCCACTGGACCGGGACGCCGGTCGCCCAGCTCTCGCGGACCGGGAGCAGCTTCTCCGACTGCGTCTGCACGACGCCGTGGCAGTTCATGCACGTCTGCGTCGACGGCACGTTCGCGTGCGGGCTCTGCTCGACGTGGTTGTGGCAGTACCGGCAGTCCATCCCGAGCTGGCCCGCGTGGAGCGCGTGGCTGTAGGGGACCGGCTGCTCCGGCATGTACCCGACCTCGTAGAACTCGGGCGAGAGGTAGTACCAGGCGAGCGCGATGACCAGGACGCCGCCGCCGAACGCCCCGAACAGGGACAGCGTGGGCAGCGCGTTGGCCTTGCGCGGGAAAAGCTGGGGCATGGGCCGCGGGGTGGGGAGTCCTCCGAGGGGCGGGAGGGGCCGTTTTCGAAGGTAGACCGGCCCCCTCGGGGGGCCAGCGAAGATAGCTCGAATGGGCCGCCGGAGGGGCCGGGCGGTCAAGGTGCAGATGCCGGGGTGTCAGCGCATCGGGAGGACGCCTAAACGCTCTGCGGCCGGACGGAATCAGGAATCTCCCCGCCCCGCCCCCGTCCTGGGGCGAGGGCGGGGCGGCCTAGGCGAGGGCGGGGCGGACGCGCGTGAGCCGCGCGAACCGGGCCGAGAGCGCGACGGCCGCCGCGGCCAGCCCCAGCGTGAGCCCCCACCACAGCCCGCGCGCGCCCCACCCCGCCCCCACGCCCAGCACGACGCCCGTGGTCAGCCCGACGCCCCAGTAGGCGCCGGCCGAGATGAGCATGGGCACGCGCGTGTCCTTGAGCCCGCGGAGCGCGCCGGCGACGGCGGCCTGCACGCCGTCGAACAGCTGGAACACGGCGGCCACGCTCAGCAGCGACGCCGCGAGCGCCGCCACGACCGGGTCCGGCGACGAGCCGGCGTAGACGGCGACGACGAGGTCGGGGCGGAGCCAGAACAGGAGCGCCGAGCACGCCATGAACGCCGCGCCCAGGCCCGCCGAGGTCCACCCTGCCCGAGCCGCCGCGCGCTCGTCGCCGGCCCCGACCGCCTGGCCCACGCGGACGCCCCCGGCCATCCCGATCCCGAGCGGGACCATGAACGCGACGCTCGCCGCGTTGAGCGCCACCTGGTGCGCGGCGAGCGCCGTCTCGGGGTCGGGGAGGCGCCCGACGAGGAGCGTGGCCGCCGTGAACAGGCCGGACTCCATCCCGAACCCGACGCCGATGGGCCAGCCCAGCGCGAACAGCTCGCGGAGCGCAACCACGTCCGGCCGGCGGAAGTCGGCGAGCACCCCGAACCGGGCGAGCGGCCCGCGCCGGACGTAGAGGGCGAGCGCCGCGGTCATGACCGTCGTCGAGACGGCCGAGCCCCACCCGGTGCCGACGAGGCCGAGGGCGGGGAGGCCCAGGGCGCCGAACATGAGCGCGTAGTTGAGCGGCACGTTCACGGCCACGCCCAGCAGCGTCACGCCGAGGACCGCGCGGGGCCGGCCGTCGCCCTCGGCGAGCCCGCGGAGCGCCGTGAACCACAGGTTGGGCACGAACCCCCAGCGGATCGCGCGGAGGTACGCGCCGGCCAGCGCCGACGTGTCGGGGTCCTGGCCGGTCCACACCAGGACGGGCTCGACGAACCCGAGCCCGATCGCAAACGGGATGCCGAGGATCGTCGCCAGCCACAGCCCCTGCCGCGCGCCGCGCGCCGCCGCGGCGTCGTCGCCAGCCCCGACCGCCTGCGCTACGGTCGGCTGCACGGCCACGAGCACGCCCACGCACACGAGCGAGGCCGTGACGTAGGTCGTCGACGCGAGCACGACGGCCGCCAGCGCCTCGGTCCCCAGCCGGCCCACCATCACGACGTCGATAAAGCTCATCGACATCTGCGCGAGCTGGACGAGCACGATGGGGACGGCGAGCGCGAGCGTGGCGCGGACCTCGCGGCCCAGGGCGGGGCGGGACATCGGGGCGGGAAGGGGGAAACGGGGGGACGAGCAGAGGCGCCACCGGCGCTCCCGGGCCGCCCCGCCCCCGGAGCCGGCCGCGTGGACGGAGTGGGGACGATCGGCCTACGTCTCGGCCCCCACGCCGCGAAGCTACCGGCCGCCTCGCCCGCGCTCGGCCCGCGCCGGGTCTTCACCCGTGGAGGCAGGGCGGGGCGGGGGCGCCGATTTGCACGCCGCCCGTCGCCCCGGGGCGGGGCGGCCGGCTATCTTTTTTCGGCATGTCCTCGCTGTCCCTCTCCTCCGCCCCGCCCGCGCTCGGCCCCGGACCGGGGGCGGCCGTGGTCGACGTCTCGGTGGTGATCGTGACGTACAACGTGCGGGGGTTTCTGGACCAGGCGCTCCGGTCGGTCGAGCGGGCCAGCGCCGGCCTGGCGGTCGAGACGTTCGTGGTCGACAACGACTCGGCGGACGGCTCGGCCGAGATGGTGCGCGAGCGGTTCCCGAACGTCCGCCTGATCGCGAACGAGGAGAACGTCGGGTTCGCGGTCGCCAACAACCAGGCGCTCCGCGAGGCGGCCGGCCGCTACGCCCTCGTCCTCAACCCGGACACGATCCTCCAGGAGGACACGCTCCGCACGCTCGTCGCCTTCATGGACGGGCACCCCGACGCGGGCGCCGTCGGGTGCCGCATCCTCAACCCCGACGGCACGTTCGCGCCCGAGAGCCGCCGCGCGTTCCCCACGCCGGCCGTCGCGTTCTACCGGATCGCCGGTCTGGCCCGGCTGTTCCCCCAGAGCCCCCGGTTCGGCCGCTACAACCTCACGCACCTCCCGGCGGACGAGGTCTGCGAGGTCGACGCCCTCAGCGGCTCGTGCATGATGGTCCGCCGCGAGGCGATGTGGGGCGGGGGGGAGGGACACGGGATGGAGAGGGATGAGGAGGGATGGGCAGAAAAGTCCGCTCCGCACGGTTCTGCTCATCTTCCCATGCCTCCGTCCCTCCATCCCTCCCCCCGCGGAGCGGGACTCCTCGACGAGGCCTTCTTCATGTACGGCGAGGATCTCGACTGGTGCTACCGGATCCAGCGGGCGGGGTGGCGGATCTATTACACGCCGGAGACGCAGATCGTCCACTACAAGGGCGAGAGCACGAAGCGGGGCGACCTCCGCTACGTGGTCCTGTTCTACGGAGCCATGCTCCGGTTCGTCGAGAAGCACGTCGGGGGCGGGGCGGGGTGGGCCGAGCGGGCGGGGACGGGGGCGCTCGCGCTCGCGCTCCGCGTGGGGATCGTGGGCCGGGCGGCCGTGGCGGCGCTGGGCCGGCTGGGGCGCGGGCTGGCAGGTCCGGCCGCCGACGGCGCGCTTGCGTGGGCGGCGCTCGCCGCCGCGGCCTGGGGCTGGTCGCAGGCCGACGGGTTCGCGTTCAGGCCGGGTTTCTACGGCCTCGTGCTCCCGGTGTACGCGCTCGCGCTCGTGGGCGGAGTGGCGCTCGCCGGCGGCTACCCGCGCGGGCGGTGGCCGCTCCGCCCGGTCGCGGTGGGCGCGGCGCTGGCGGCGCTGGCCGTCGCGACGGCCTCGTTTTTCGTCCCGTCGATCGCGTTCAGCCGCGCGGCGCTCGGGCTGGGCTTCCCGGCCGCGGCCGCCCTGCTCCTGGCGCGGCGGGTCCGCCGGCGGGTTCGGACCGCCCCGCCCCGGCGGGCGCTCGTGGTGGGCACGGCGGCCGAGGCCGAGCGGCTCCGGCGGCTCCTCGGCGGCCGGCTCCGCCCCGAGGCCGAGGTCGTCGGCTACGTCGCCGAGGTAGGCGGCGGGGGCGGGGCGGGCACGGACAGCGCGGGCGGGGCGGTGCCCCACGTGGGCCGGCCGCGCCAGCTCCGCGACCTCGCGCGCCTCCAGCACGCCGACGAAGTCGTGTTCGCCGCCGACAGCCTGACCAACACGGTCATCCTGGAGGGGATGCGCGCGCTCCGCGACCTGCCGGTCCAGCTCAAGATCCTGGCCTCGGGCCACGACCGGATCATCGGGAAGGCCTACGTCGAGGACTATGCCGCCCCGCTCCTCGAAGCCGAGCGCGCCGTCGCGCCGCTGCGGGCGGGGTGGAGCCGCCGGGCGGTCGAGGTCCCGGTGGCCTCGCTGTTCACGCTCGCCGCGCCGGCCCTGCGCGTGGCCGCGCGGCTCCGCCCGACGGCGCGGTGGCGGCGGCTGGCCGCGTTCGCCGCGCGGATGCCGTCGGTGCTGGCCGGGCGCCGCGCGCTCGTGGGCTACGACGCGGCCGGCCCGCACCCGCCGCCGGCGTGGGGGCTCCCGCCGGGCGTCGTGTCGGTGCTCGACACGCGCCGGCCGCGCCCGGCGACGATCACCGAGGCGCACCGGGCCTACTGGTTCTACGCCCAGCGGCAGTCGCCGTGGCTGGACGCCGAGATCCTGCTCCGGGCGCTGCTCCACGGGTAGGCCGCCCCGCCCACGGCAAGGGCGGGGTGGTGGTTCAGGGTGGAGGGCGCTCCGCCCGCAGACCCCCCGCCCCGCTCGGCCGCCCCGCTCGGCCGCCCCGTTCGGGCGGGGTGGCGCCGCCGCCGGCGGGCGGTACCTTGCGCGCATGGCTCACCTCCTCGACTTCGAGAAGCCCCTCGCCGACCTCGAAGCGAAGCTCGCAGAGCTCCGCCAGTTCGAGGCCGACGACGGCTCCGTCGACCTCTCCGGCCAGATCGAGGCGCTCCAGACGCGCGTCGACACGCTCCGGCAGTCGATCTACCGCGGGCTCACGCGCTGGCAGCGCGTCCAGATCGCCCGGCACCCCGAGCGGCCCTACACGCTCGACTACGTCGACGCGCTGACGACGGGCTTCGTCGAGCTCCACGGCGACCGCCTGTTCTCGGACGACCGCGCCCTCGTCGGCGGCCCGGCCACGTTCAAGGGATCGGCGTACGGCGGCGACGACCGGACGGTCATGGTGCTCGGCCACCAGAAGGGCCGCGACACGAAGCAGCGCAAGGAGCGCCGGTTCGGGATGCCCAACCCCGAGGGCTACCGGAAGGCCAAGCGCCTCATGGAGATGGCGGCCAAGTTCGGGAAGCCCGTCGTGACCTTCCTCGACACGCCCGGCGCCTACCCCGGGCTGGAGGCCGAGGAGCGTGGGCAGGCCGAGGCCATCGCCCGCAACCTGCTCGTCATGGCCCGGCTGCCGGTCCCCATCGTCGTCGTCGTGATCGGCGAGGGGGCGTCGGGCGGGGCGCTCGGGATCGGCGTCGGCGACCGCGTGCTCATGCTCGAGAACGCATGGTACTCGGTGATCTCGCCCGAGTCGTGCTCGTCGATCCTGTGGCGCTCGTGGGACCACAAGGAGGAGGCCGCCCGCGCGCTCAAGCTGACGGCCCCGGACCTCATCCAGAACGGGATCATCGACGAGATCGTCCCCGAGCCGACCGGCGGGGCGCACCACGACCCGGCCGCCACGTTCGAGGCGACGGGCCAAGCCATCGTCCGCGCCCTCGACGCGCTCCTGCCCCTGGACAGTGAGGCGCTCCTCGACCAGCGCCTCGCCAAGCTCGACGCGCTCGGGGCGTTCCGCGAGGCGGCGCCGGCCGCGTGAGCGGACCGACCCGCTCCGCCCCGCTCGCCGACAGCGCGGCGCTCCGCTACGTCCACCGCCACCGCGTCCGGTACCGCGAGTGCGACCCGATGGGCGTCGTCTACCACGCCCACGTGCTCGACTGGTTCGAGGCGGCGCGGACCGAGGCGCTCCGCTCGGCGGGCCTCCCGTACGCCGAGCTGGAGGCGAGCGGCGTCATCATGCCGGTCGTGGACGTCGCCGTCCGCTACCACGCGAGCGTGCGCTACGACGACGTGGTGGAGGTCGAGACCACGTTCCCCGAGCCGCCGCGCGTCCGCGTGCCCATCGACTACGCCGTGCGGCGCGAGGGCGAGGCGGCCGTGCTCGTCTCGGGCCGCGTGACGCTGTGCTTCGTGGACGCCGAGCGGGGGCGGCCGGTCGCCGCCCCGCCCCTGATCCGCGAGGCTTTGGCTGCGCCGTCTGCTCTGCAGGTTGACCGGGCGGGGCGGGGCGGCGGGTGAGGAGCGGCTCACCCCGCTCTCACGGCGCGGCCGGGGCGCGGCGGTCGGGCGGGGCGGCCTCGGTGAACACGCGCGACACGGCCGGGTGCGCCTCGCGGACCGCCGCCTCGATGCGCACCGACGCCTCGGCCACCTCGGGCGCCGAGAGGCCGTCGCGGAACACGACCTCGACGTTGACGAGCACGTCGTCCGGCCCCATCTGCATCGTCAGCGGGACGTCTGCGTGCGCGACGGCGGGGTCGGCCTGGGCGATCTGGCGGACGGACGCGACGACCTCGGGGGCCGCCGCCCGGCCGGTCAAGAGGCTCCGGCCCGTGGCGACGAGCGAGAGCGAGATGCCGGCCAGGAGCAGGCCGATGGCGATCGACGCGAGCCCGTCCCACATCGGGTTGCCCGTCGCGTGGCCGAGCGCGATCCCGCCCGCCGCCAGGAGGATGCCGACGAGGTCCGCCGTGTCCTCGGCGAGGACCGTGTAGACGGCGGGGTCGGAGCTTTTGCGGAACGCCTCCCACACGCCGACGCCGGGGTGGTCGCGCCGGAGCTCGCGGAGCGCGAGCAGCCACGAGCCCCCGTCGAAGAGGAAGGCGAACCCGAGGACGGCGTAGTTCCACGTCGGGTCCGTCATCTCGTTCGGGTGCTGGAGGTGCGAGACGCCCTCGTAGAACGCGAGCCCGCCGCCGATCCCGAACAGGGCCACGGCGACGAGCAGCGCCCACACGTAGAGCTCCGAGCTGTGCCCGAACGGGTGCCCCGCGTCCGCCGGCCGCTGCCCGCGCTTGACGCCGACGAGCAGGAGCACCTGGTTCCCCGTGTCCACGAGCGAGTGGATCCCCTCGGAGAGCATGGCCGACGAGCCCGTCACGGCCGCGGCCACAAACTTGACGATGGCGATCGCGAGGTTGGCGACGAAGGCGCCGTAGACGGCGATGGGGCGGTCGGCCACGGGCGGGGCGGGGGAGGAGCAGGAGCCGCCTCAAACGCCCGTCGCGGGCGGACGGTCCACCGCCCCGCCCGCAGATCTCGGGGCGGGGCGGGGTAGCACGGGTGAACGCCGCCGAGGCTGCGCTGTTAGACGGGCCCGCGATGGGGCGCCCGGTGCCGGGTGCCTCGGCTCTGCTCGTTCGCCGACCGCCCCGCCCATGCGACGCGTCCTCCTTCTGTTTGGCCTGCTCGCGGTCGGCCCGGCCGTCGCCCAGGCGCAGGTCGAGCGCCCGGCCGTGCTCCCGATGCGCGAGCGGGCGGCCGTCCAGGACCGCTGGCTCGCCGAGCGCCTCGACACGGTCGTCCCCGCCCTCATGCGCCGCCACGGCGTCGACCTATGGGTCGTCCTGGGCCGCGAGTACAACGAGGACCCCGTGCTCGAGACGATGCTGCCGGCCACGTGGCTCTCGGCCCGGCGGCGGACGGTCCTGGTGTTCCACGACCCGGGGGCGGGGCGGCCGGTCGAGCGGTTGGCCGTCGCGCGCTACGACGTCGGCCCGTTCCCGCGGGCGTGGGAGCCGGAGGACCAGCCCGACCAGTGGGCGCGCCTCGCCGAGATCGTGGCCGAGCGCGACCCCCAGCGGATCGCCGTCGACCGCTCGCCCACGTTCGCGCTCGCCGACGGCCTCGCCTCGACCGAGTACGAGGCGCTTCTCGGCGCCCTGCCCGCCCGGTACCGCGACCGCGTCGTCTCGGCCGAGCCGCTCGCGGTCGGGTGGCTCGAAACGCGGACGCCGGCCGAACTCGCCGTCTACCCGACCGTCGTGGCGCTGGCTCGGAGCATCCTGCACGAGGGGCTCTCGACGGCCGCCGTCACTCCCGGCGTCACGACCACGGACGACCTTGCGTGGTGGTACCGCGATCGCGTCCGCGGGCTCGGGCTCCGGTCGTGGTTCCACCCCGGCGTCTCGGTCCAGCGCACGAGCGGGGCGGGGCGGTCGGGCGACTTCTCGGGGCGCCCCGGCGAGACCGTCATCCAGCCCGGCGACCTCGTCTGGGTCGACTTCGGGATCGAGTACCTCGGGCTCCACACGGACACGCAGCAGATGGCCTACGTCCTGCGCCCCGGCGAGACCGCCCCGCCCGCCGGCCTCGTCGCCGGGCTGCGGGCGGCGAACCGGGTCCAGGACCTCCTCACCGGGCAGTTCGCGGCCGGGCGCACGGGGAACGAGGTCCTCGCCGCCGCGCTTGACGGCGCGCGCGCCGAGGGGATCGACGCGACGATCTACACGCACCCCATCGGGTTCCACGGCCACGGGGCGGGGCCGACGATCGGCCTGTGGGACCAGCAGGACGGCGTCCCGGGCGGCGGCGACTACCCGCTCCACCCGAGCACAGCGTACTCGATCGAGCTCAACGCGGCCGTTGCCGTGCCCGAGTGGGGCGGGCAGGCCGTCCGGTTCATGCTGGAGGAGGACGCCGTGTTCGACGGCGAGGCGGTCCGCTACCTCGACGGGCGGCAGGAGGCGCTCCTGCTCATCCCCCGCCCCGCCCGGTAGCGCGGGCGGGGCGGGGGCGATACGGTTGCTCCCGGTGGTTGTGTCTTAAGAACCCGGACGCCCTTTGCCGGTCTGTAGCCGCGAGTCAGTCAGCCCGAACAACGACCTCCGCCGCCTCCAACTCGTGCAGCGCCGTCGGTGCCAGGTCCGCCCCGTTCGGCCACACGACCGTCCCGCACACGGGGGCCACGCTCACCCGGGCGAAATACGACGGGCCCCGGAGTGGCGCGAACACCGCCCCGCCTACCCGCTCGATGAGCGGGAGCACGTTCACCCCGCGGACTTCGCCTGTGCTGAACGTGAGCTGCAGGGTGTGACCGCCGAGCGGGTCCGCGTCGGCGATGCGGAGGACGTCGGCCATGTCAGTGCGGGGGGCGACGACCGATCAGGGCTCTGGGACTGAGGGCGGGGTGGTCGAAGGCTATGGCAACAGTGCCGCCCCGCCCGGAGCGAGAGGGCGTGGTGAAACGAGCATTGGACGGCGTCAGGCCTGATCCGCCCCGCCCGGCGTAGAGACACTACGAGCGCCCGCCCCGCCCCGCAACCACCGCCCCGCTCGCACCCACGGGCGGGGTGGTGGCGCAGGGCCGACCGTAGCCTTCCACCTCGCCCGTACCCGCGGGCGGGGCGGTGGCACGAGACCCGCCGTAGCCTTCCCCACCCCGCCCTGGCCCGCGTGCTCCGCAAGATCCTCCACGTCGACATGGACGCGTTCTACGCGTCGGTCGAACAGCGCGACGACCCCGCGCTGCGCGGGCGGCCCGTGGCCGTCGGCGGGCGGGGCGGGCGCGGCGTCGTGGCCGCGGCGAGCTACGAGGCGCGGCCGTTCGGGATCTCCAGCGCCATGCCGATGGCGTGGGCGCGGCGGCGGTGCCCGGACCTCGTGGTCGTGGCCCCGCGGTTCGACGTCTACAAGGAGGTCTCGGCCCAGGTGCGCGAGGTGTTCGGGCGCTACACCGACCTCGTCGAGCCGCTCTCGCTCGACGAGGCGTACCTCGACGTGACCGAGCCGCTCGACGGGCCGGCGTCGGGGACGCTCGTCGCGCGGCGCATCCGCGCCGAGGTGCGCGAGGCGACCGGGCTCGCGTGCTCGGCTGGCGTCTCGTTCGGGAAGTTCCTCGCCAAGACGGCGTCCGGCCTCGCCAAGCCCGACGGGCTCCGCGTGATCACGCCCGACGAGGCGCCGGCGCTCGTGGCCGCGCTCCCGGTCGAGGACTTCCACGGCGTCGGCCCCGCGACGGCGGCGCGGCTCCGGGCGCTCGGCATCCGCACCGGCGCCGACCTCCAGGCGCGGTCCGAGGCCGAGCTCCGCGCCGCCCTCGGCAAGACCGGCGGGTGGCTCGCGCGCGTGGCCCGGTGCGACGACGCGCGGCCCGTCCGCCCCGACCGCGTGCGAAAGTCGGTGGGCGTCGAGCGCACGTTCGCCCACGACGTGAGCGGGGCGGACGCGCTCCTCGAACGGCTGGCCCCGCTCGCCGCCGAGCTGGCCCGCCGCCTCGACCGCCACGGGACGGCCGGGCGCACGCTCACGCTCAAGCTCAAGAGCGCCGACTTCGAGATCACGTCGCGCTCGGCCACGTTCGCCGCGCCCGTCTGGGCCGAGGCCGACCTCCTCGACCGCGGCGCCGCGCTCCTCCACCGCCCCGCCCCGCCCGCCGAGCCGGTGCGGCTGCTGGGGCTGACCGTTTCGGGGCTCATCAGCGAGGGCCGGCAACTCGTGCTCCCGTTCGACTAGGCGCCCTTCGGGGCGGTACGGGGTACTTGGTGCAGGGTACTCGGTACGGGGTGCGGCTCCGACCCTACCTGTACCTCGTACCAAGTACCCTGTACCCCACCCCGCCCATGCCGCCGACTGTCGCCCAGATCGCCGCTTCGCTCGCCGCCAAGACCGACGCCGACCGCTTGTTCCGCGAGGGCGACCCTGTGGGCGTCTGGCTCGACTCGCCCCGCCCGGTCCGCCGGCTGGGGCTGCGGCTGGAGGCCGGGCGCGCGCCGTACGCCTGGGCCGACGGGCTCGACGCCGTCCTGCTCCACCGGCCGTTCGGGCTGTGGCCGGCGCGGCTCCCCGACGGGCTCGGCGTGCTCGCCTACCACCGCGCCCTCGACGAGCGGTTCGCGGTTGGCCACAACCCCGCCCTCGCCCGCGAGCTGGGGCTGGAGCCCGAAGCCGAGCCCCTCATGCGCGGCGGCAACGTGGTCGGCCTGGTCGGTGCCCTCCCCGCCCCGCTCACCGCCGCCGACGTGCTCGGCCGCGTTGCCGACGTGCTGGGCGGGGTGGAGGAGACGGCGGGAGCGGGCGGAGCCGACGCGGGCGGGGCGGTGGAAGTCTCGCGCGTGGCGCTCGTGGGAGCTATGACGGAAGCGCTGGTCGAGGCGGCGGCCGAGCGCGGCGTCGGCGTGTACGTCACGGGCCAGGTCCGGCGGCCGGGCGTAGCGCCAGCGGAGGCGGCGGGCGTGCTCGTCGCGGCGGTAGGCCAGGAGCGGGCCGAGCGGTGGGGGCTTCGCCACCTGGGCCGCCTCGTCGCTGCGCGGTGGCCGGACGTCGATGTCGTGGACGCGGGCGGGGAGGGCCGCGGGTAGGCGACTCGTCTGCCGCCTCTTCTCTTCCCCTCCTCTTTTCGACCGCCCCGCTCCGCCCTTTGGGTCCGTCCTCTGGGTTCGCCCGTGCGCTCTCCGTGGAGGCAGAATCGGGGCGGGGTGGTGGGCGTTGACCCAAGGCCTATTGAGATCGTCTTCCGAATCCGACCATGCCGCTCCCCCTCTCTGTCCTCGACCTCGCCCCGATCCCCACTGGCGCCGACGCCGGTGAGGCGCTGCGGCGGACGGTCGACCTGGCCCGCCTCGCCGACCGGCTGGGCTACACGCGCCTGTGGTTCGCCGAGCATCACGGGATGCCGAGCGTGGCCTCGTCGGCGCCCGAGATCCTCATCGCCCACACGGCCGCCGCCACCGAGCGCATCCGCGTGGGCTCGGGCGGGGTGATGCTCCCGAACCACGCCCCGCTCCTCGTCGCCGAGCGGTTCCACACGCTGGAGGCGCTGTTCCCGGGCCGCATCGACTTAGGGATCGGGCGGGCGCCGGGGACCGACCCCGCCCACATCCGCGCGCTCCGGTCGTTCGACGCCGAGCAGTTCCCGTACCAGCTCGCCGAGTTGACGGCGCTCTCCGAGGGCGCCTTCGCCGCCGACCACCCGTTCGCGTCGGTCCGCGTGACGCCCGGAGGCGTGGCGCTCCCGCCGATCTGGCTGCTCGGGTCGAGCGGGTCGAGCGCCGCGTTCGCCGGCGCGCGCGGGCTGGGCTACGCCTTCGCGAGCCACTTTAGCCCGACGCCGGCCGCGCCCGCCCTCAACGCCTACCGCGCCGCTTTCGAGCCGTCCGAGGCGTTCCCCGAGCCGCACGCGGTCCTCGCCGTCGCCGCCGTGTGCGCTGAGACCGAGGCCGAGGCCCGGCGCCTCTCGGCCACGATGGAGCTGGCGTGGGCGCGCATCCGCACGGGCCGGTTCGACCCGCTGCCGTCGCCCGAGGAGGCGCTCGCGCACGACTACACCCCGCCCGAGCGCGCGGCCGTCGAGGCGTACCGCCAGATCGCCGTCGTGGGCACGCCCGACGCCGTCCGCGCCGAGATCGAGCGCCGCGCGGCCGCCGCCGGCGCCGACGAGGTGATGGTGACGACGAACGCGCACGGCCACGCCGACCGGCTCCGCTCGTACGAGCTGCTGGCCGAGGCGTTTGGCCTGGCCGCCCCGCCCGCGGAGCGCGCCGCGGACCTCGCCGCCGCCGCGTGAGCGCCGCCCCGCCCGTGTCGAGTCCGCCCGCGTCGGGTCCGCCCCGCGCCGTCGCCGTCATCGGGGGCGGGGCGGCCGGGCTCGTCGCCGCCGTCTTCGCCGCGCGCGCCGGTGCCCGCGTCGTGCTCCTGGAGCGGACCCGGCGGGGCGGCAAGAAGATTGTCGTCTCGGGCGGCGGCCGGTGCAACGTGCTCCCCTCGGCCGTCGACGCCGGCCGGTTCGTGACGGCGGGGTCGCCGCGCCTGCTCCGGCGGATCCTGGACTCGTGGCCGCTCCCCGAGCAGCGGGCCTTTTTCGAGCACGACCTGGGCGTTCCGCTCTCGCTCGAACCCGAGACGGGCAAGCTGTTCCCGACGTCGAACCGCGCGACCGACGTCCGCGACGCGCTCGTCGACGCCGCCCGCGCGGCCGGCGCTGACCTCCGGTTCGATACGCTCGTGACGTCGCTGGAGCCGGGCGAGGCGGACCGCAAACCGGCGGGGTGGCGCGTCGGGCTGAAAGACGCCGCCCCGCTCGACGTCGACGCGGTGGTCCTGGCGACGGGCGGCCTGTCGGTGCCCAAGACCGGGAGCGACGGGTTCGGGCTCCGCGCGGCCGAGGCGCTCGGGCTGCGCGTCGAGCCGACGTACCCGGCGCTCACCCCGCTCACGGCGGGCGACGGACAGGCCGCCCCGCACGCCGACCTCTCGGGCGTCTCGCTCGACGTGGCCGTCCGCGCGCCCGGTGACAAAAAGGCCGGGCGGGGTGGTGTCGAGGCGTCCGGCGGGTTCCTGTTCACGCACCGCGGCTACAGCGGCCCGGCCGTCCTCGACGTGTCGCACCTCGCGACGCTCTCGCGGACCCTGGATGACGGCGGCCAGCCGGTCCTCGTGCGCTGGGCCCACCGCGACGCCGGGGCGTGGGACGCGGCGTTCCAAGCGCCCGGCCCCGGCACGGTCCTGGGCGACCTGCGTGATGCCCTCCCCGCCCGCCTCGCCGAAGCGTTGCTCTCCGAGGCCGACGTGCCTACCGACCGCAACCGGGCCGACCTCCGCCGCGACGAGCGCCGCCGCCTCGTGGCCGTCCTCACCGAGTATCCGCTGCCGTGGACCGGCGACGAGGGCTACAAAAAGGCTGAGGTGACGGGGGGCGGGGTGGCGCTTTCCGAAGTGGCCGCGCACTCGCTCGAAGCCCGCTCGCGGCCCGGCCTGTTCTTGTGCGGCGAGGTGCTCGACGCGTTCGGCCCCATCGGCGGCTACAACTTCCTCTGGGCGTGGGCCACGGGGCGTCTCGCGGGCCGCGCGGCCGGTGCTCCCTGAGCGGGGCGGGGAGGGCGTCTTGAACTTTCCGGGCGCAGGACTCGTTGGACGCACCACCCCGCCCGTTGGGGTCCCCTCTCACACTCGACCCCTGCCCCCATGCTCACCGGACTCATTTTTTGGATTGTCGTCGGCGCGATCGCCGGCTGGCTCGCAGAGAAGATCATGAAGGCCAACATGGGCCTCGGCATGAACATCGTCATCGGCATCGTCGGCGCCCTCATCGGCGGGTTCGTCGTCGGCCTGCTCCCGTTCGTCGACGCCGACGGCGGCTTTTTCTGGAGCATCCTAGTGGCGACGCTCGGCGCCGTCATCCTGCTCTGGGCCGTGAACAAGTTCAAGGAGCACTCGGCCGCCTAGCCCGCCCCGCTCCGTCCTCCGCGGGCGGCCCGTCTCCCGGCGGGCCGCCCGCCTCTGTTTCCCCCCCGCCGTGCTTCGCCCCCTCGCCCTCCTGCTCCTGGCCGCCCTCGCCCTCGCCGCCTGCGGCACCGACGCGCCGGTCGACCCCGACCAGACCGTCGTCGTCCCCGAGGCCGACGTCGAGCGGTTCCGGGCCGACGTGTTCCAGGAGACGTTGGACATCGACGCCGCGCTCGCGCGCCTCGAAGGCGAGGCCGCCGGTGCCGACTCGGTCGTGCAGGCCGCGTACGACCCGGTCCTCGAGCGGCTCCGCGAGCAGCGCCGCCGGTTCCAGGTCCGCGTCGACAGCCTCCGCCCCGCCCCGCGCGCCGCGTTCGACTCGACACAAACGGCTATTCTGGTGCAGGCGCGGGGGCTCCGCGAGGCCGTCCGCCGCGGGCGCTACGACGCCGCCCCGAGCTACGCCGCGCTCCAAGCCGCCGCGGGGCGCGGGATCGCCGAGGTCGACGAGCGCCTCGTCGCGCTCCGCCCGTATGCCGCCGCCGACACGACGGGCCGGTTCGGGCGCGCGCTCGACTCGCTCGCCGCCGACCGCGACCGGCTCCGCGAGCGGCTCCGCGCCTACCCCGACACGTCGGCCGCTCAGTTTCCCCCGTTCCGCGGCGCGTTCACCGACCGGGCGCTCGACCTGGACGCCCGCGTCGACTCGGCCGCCACCGACACCGTAGGCGTGGACCTGGGGGCGGGGCGGTAAGCGACGGGCGGGGCGCCGACCACCCCGCCCTCAACGAAACCGCCCCGCCCGGGCAGACCTGGGCGGGGCGGGGGCTCGGAATCCGCCGTTCGTTATTCCGCCGGAACCTCTTCGTTCACATACGCCACGCCCCACGCCACGAGCGCGTCGGCGGCCTCCTGGCTGTCGGCCTCGGAGTAGACGCGGAGGACGGGCTCGGTGCCGGACGGCCGGAACAGGAGCCACCCGTTCTCGACCCGGAACTTGAACCCGTCGAGCGTCTCGGTCTTCACGACCGGCTGGCCGTCGACCGTCTTCAGGCCGTCCTCGGCCAGCTCCTTGAGGACCGCCTGCTTGCGGGCGTCCGTCGTGTGGAGGTCGTTGCGGGCCTGGAAGTGCGGGCCGAACTCGTCCGACAGCTCGCGCACGAGGCCCGAGAGCGTCCGCTCGCGCTTGACCATCATCTCGATGACCGTCAGGCCGATGTAGAGCCCGTCGCGCTCGTAGATGTGGCCCTTGACGGCCATGCCGCCAGACTCCTCCCCGCCCACGAGCACGTCGCCCTCGACCATCTTGGGGCCGATGTACTTGAACCCGATGGGCGTCGTCTGGACCGTGAGCCCGTACTTCTGGCCCATCTTGTCGAGCATGTCGGTCGTCGAGAACGTCTTGACGACGTCGCCCTTCAGCCCCTTCTCCTCGTGGAGGTACTTGACGAGGAGCGCGAGGATTGAGTGGGAGTCGACGAACGTGCCCTCCTCGTCGACCAGCCCGATCCGATCGGCGTCGCCATCGGTGGCGAGGCCGGCTGCGGCGTTCTTGTCGATGACGGCCTTGAGGAGGCCGTCGAGGTTTTTCTCGATGGGCTCCGGCGCCTGCCCGTGCATGCCCGGGTTGAGCTCGTGGTGGAGCTCGACCACGCGCGTCTTGCCCAGGAGCTCGGTCACGACGCCCTGGCCGGCGCCGTACATGGCGTCGTAGGCCACCTTCGTCCCGGCCTCCTTGATCGCGTCGACGTCGATCCGCTCGCGGAGCAGGTCGACGTACTCGGTCTGGAGGTCGAACGTCTCGATAAGCCCCTCGCCGACGAGGTCGTCGTACGGGCGGGGCGGGGCGGCCTCGCCCAGCGACCCCATTCCGGCCTCGACGGCGGCGATCATGTCGGGCGTGGCCGGGCCGCCAAAGTGGGCCTTGATCTTGAACCCGTTGTAGGCCGGCGGGTTGTGGCTCGCGGTGATGACGATGCCGGCCGTGTGGCCGCCGTCGGCGGTCTTCCAACTCACGGCCGGCGTCGTCGCGAACCCGTCCGCGAGGCGGACGCGGACGCCGTTCGAGGCGAACACGCGGGCCACGAAGCGGGCAAACGCCTCGCCTTGGAAGCGCGTGTCGTGGGCGACGACGACGCTCCCGTCGCCGTCCTCCTGCTGGCCGACCCACGCGGCGGTCGCGCGGGCGACGGTCTCCAGGTTCTCGAACGTGTAGCCGTCGGCGATCACGGCGCGCCAGCCGTCGGTACCAAACTTGATCTCTGACATGGGGGAGGGCAAAACCCGGGGGCGGGGTGGGCGCGCCGCACGGCGCGAGGAACGGGAAAGCTACCGTCGGGCGGGCGGCGGAGCCGTGGGGGAAACTCCGCGACCGCGGTGCCGGACGTGGTGTCAGCGGGCGGGGCGGGGCCGTGGGTGACGAGTGATGGGTGACGAGCGAAAGGCGCCGCCCCGCCCGTCGCGCTACTCGGGGCGGGGTGGCGCGCGAACCTGCCGCCCCGCCCAGCCTATCTCGCTCGTGGCGAGGGCGGGGCGGGAAACGACCACCCCGCCCATTACCCGTCACTCGTACCCCATCACCCGTTCAAGCGCGCGTCAGGCGCCGGTGCGGGCCGGTCGGCTCGTCGTCGGCGACGCCCAGGCGCTCTTTGCGGTCGGCCTCGTACTCGGCGTAGTTGCCGGGGTAGAAGAAGACGCCGCCGTCCTCGAAGGCCAGGATGTGCGTGGCGACGCGGTTGAGGAACCAGCGGTCGTGCGAGATGACGACGGCGCACCCGCCGAAGGCGAGCAGCGCCTCTTCGAGCGCACGCAGCGTGTTGACGTCGAGGTCGTTCGTGGGCTCGTCGAGGAGGAGCACGTTGGCGCCCTCCTTGAGCGTGACGGCCAGCTGGAGCCGGCCGCGCTCGCCGCCGGACAGCGTGCCCACCTTCTTTTGCTGGTCCTGCCCGCCAAAGTTGAACCGGCCCACGTAGGCGCGCGAGTTGACCTCGCGGCTCCCGAGCTGGATAAAGTCCGCCCCGCCCGAGATCGTCTCCCAGACCGTCTTGTTCGGGTCGAGGTCGCGGTCCTGGTTGACGTACCCGATCTGGACCGTGTCGCCCACCTTGAACTCGCCGACGTCGGGCGCCTCGGACCCGGTGATCATGCGGAACAGGGTCGTCTTGCCGGCCCCGTTCGGGCCGATCACGCCGACGATGCCGCCGGGCGGGAGGTCGAACGTGAGGTCCTCGACGAGCGTCCGCCCGTCGTAGCCCTTTTTGACGCCCTCGGCCTGGACGACGACGCGGCCGAGGCGCGGCCCCGGCGGGATGTAGATCTCGAGCTCGTCGCGGCGCTCGTCCGGGAGCCCGGCCTGGAGCTCCTCGTAGCGCGCGAGCCGCGCCTTCGACTTGGTCCGCTGGCCCTTGGCGTTTTGGCGGACCCACTCGAGCTCCTGGTGGATTGTCTTCTGCCGCTTCGAGGCGTCCTTCTCCTCGGCCTTCAGGCGGGCCTCCTTCTGCTCGAGCCACGACGTGTAGTTGCCCTCGAACGGGATGCCCTTGCCGCGGTCGAGCTCCAGGATCCACCCCGCCACGTTGTCGAGGAAGTAGCGGTCGTGCGTGACGGCGATGACCGTCCCCTCGTACTGCGCGAGGTGCTGCTCGAGCCACGCGACGGACGCGGCGTCGAGGTGGTTCGTGGGCTCGTCGAGCAGGAGCACGTCGGGCGCTTGCAGGAGGAGCCGGACGAGCGCCACGCGGCGCTTCTCGCCGCCCGAGAGCGGGCCGACCGCGGCGTCGGCGGGCGGGCAGTGGAGGGCGTCCATGGCCTGCTGGAGGCGGGCGTCGACGTCCCACGCGCCGAGCCGGTCGATGTCCTCCTGGACCTTGCCCTGCTCAGCGATGAGTGCGTCGAAGTCAGCGTCGGGCTCGGCGAAGGCGGCTGAGATCTCCTCGTAGCGCTTGAGGAGCCCGACGGCCTCGGACATCCCCTCCTCGACGACGTCGCGGACGGTCCGCGACGGGTCGCCCAGGTCGGGCTCCTGCTCCAGCATCCCGATCGTGATGCCGGGCTGCTTCTGGATCTCGCCGTCGTACTTGTCGTCCTGGCCCGCGATGATGCGGAGGAGCGTGGACTTGCCGGCCCCGTTCAGGCCCAGGACGCCAATCTTGGCGCCGTAGTAGAACGAGAGGTAGATGTTGTCGAGGATCTTCTTCCCCGTCGGCAGGGTCTTGCCGACGCCGAGCATGGAGAAGATGATTTTCTGGTCGCTCACGGTCGCTGCGTCTGTGTGCCGACCAAGCTAGAGGGCCGCCGCCCCGCCCGCGGTGGATTCGCGGTGGACACGGGGGCGGGGTGGTTGAGAGGTTCGGGGTTCTGTCTCCCTGGCCGCCCCGCCCGTTTGCCAGGGCGGGGTGGAGGGTAGAGCCAGAGCCGCCCCGCCCGGGCGGCCGCGCCTTATGGTGGGCGGGGTGGCACGCCCGAGGACACGACGCATCGTGTCCCTACGGGTGCTCGGACGAGGGCGCGACTCCGGCCCCTCTACCCCTGACCGCCCCGCCCGGGCGTCGCCTACGGGGTCCCGATCGAGGACGGGCTCCCCAGGTGCAGCGCCTCCTCGGTGAGCGCGTGGTAGCGCTCGGCCCAGTCGAGGGCGGCCTCCCAGGTGCCGGCGTCGATCTCGAGCCGGGCGGCCACCTCGCGGAGCGCCTCGACCTCGCGCGGGTCCAGGCGGCCGTCGGCGTAGCCGACCAGGAGCAGGTCGAGGAGCACCACCACGCGCGCGCGCTCGGTCCCGAACAGGAGGTTCAGGTCGCCGACGGCGTGGGGCGCGTCGGCGTGCTCGGCCTCCAGCCCGGACTCGGTGTAGAGGCGGTCGAGCCGCTCGACCTCCTGGATGGAGAGGCGGCGGTCCGCGTCGATCACCTGGCGGGCGAGGACGAGGAAGGCGCGGCGCTGGTCGGCGCTCAGTTCGTGCAGGAACACGGCGGGGCGGGGAACACGGAGCGGCAAAGTAACCGCTCTGGCCCCCCGCTCGTGCCCGGCCCGCAACCGCAACGGCGGGCTAGGGACGGCGCCGCGCCCCGCCCGGGCGGGGTGGAGGCCGGCCGCGGCGAGTGGGGCGGCGACGAGCCGGCGGAGCCCGGCGGCCGGCACCTTCGACGAGGCGGCCGCCCCGCCCGCGCCAACGGCCTCTTCCGCCGGACGCGGCGCGGCGTGACGAGCGAGGGCGGGGCGGACGTCGGGCGACCGCAGCGGGCGGGGCGGGGACCAGGCGGAAACCCGTTCGGGTCCAGGCCGAAACGGTGGGCGTCGCGCCGGCGTCCTCGCCGAAACCTACGGGACCCCTATGACCCTCGCCGTCCTCGGCGCCACCGGCCGCACCGGGCGCCCCCTCGTCCAGCAGGCGCTCGCCGCCGGCCACCACGTCACGGCCCTCGCGCGGACGCCCTCGTCGCTCGGCATCGACCACCCCGCCCTCACCGTCGTCCAGGGCGACGCTTTGGACGCGGCCGACGTCGACCGCGTCGTCGACGGCGCCGACGCCGTGCTCCTCACGCTCGGCCACACGAAGGGGTCGCCGCCGGACCTCATGGCCCGGGCGGCCCAGAACGTGGTCGCGGCCATGAAGGCGCACGGCGTCCGCCGTGTCGTCACCGAAACCGGCGCCGGCGTTACGGACCCCAAGGACCCGGGCGGGTTTGCCCCGCGGCTCGTCGGCGGGATCATGAAGGTGGTCGCCAAAACCCTCCTGGCCGACTCCAAGGCCCACGTCGACGCTTTCCGCCGCTCGGGCCTGGAGTGGACCGCCGTCCGCGCCCCGCGCCTGACCGACGGGCCGCAGACGGGCCGCTACAAAACCGGCTACTTCTCGATGGGCCTGGGCCACAGCGTCTCTCGCGCCGACGTGGCCGACCTGATGCTCGACCTCGCCACGTCGGACCGCTTTGCCGGCGAGGCCCCGATGGTCACGGACGCGTAGCCCACCCCGCCGTCGGCCGCCCCGCTCGGCCCGTTAAAAATGTCCGAGGGCGGGGTGGAGGCGCGGCCTCGGCGGACACCGCCCCGCCCTCGCGCGTAGCCCCGCCTCTGCTGCGCCGCCATGCCCGCCCCGCCCGACCTGTCTTCCCGCGTCGCCCTCGTCGCCGGCGCCAGCCGCGGCGTCGGGCGGGGCGTCGCGCTCGCGCTCGGCGAGGCCGGCGCGACCGTCTACGTCACCGGGCGGACGCTCAAGAGCCAGCGCCGCCGCGACGTGCCCGGTAACATCGACGAGACGGCCTCGGACGTGACGCGGGCCGGCGGGCGGGGCGTGGCCGTCCAGACCGACCACACGCGCGTCGAGGACGTCCGCGCGCTCCTCTCCCGCATCGAGGCCGACGCGGGCGGACTAGACCTCCTCGTGAACGCCGTCTGGGGCGGCCACGAGGGACCGGCGGCTGGCGGACCGTTCTGGGAGCAGCCGCTCGCGCGGTGGGACGCCACCATGCGCTCGGGCGTCTGGGCGGCGCTCCTCACGTCCCGGTTTGCCGCCCCGCTCCTCCGCGACGGCGCGCTCGTGGCGACGGTCACGTTCGAGGACCGCGGACGGTACACCGGCAGCGTGTACGACGACGTGGCGCAGGCGTCGCTCGCGCGGCTCGCGTTCGGGATGGCGCAGGACCTCCGGCCGCGCGGTGTCACGTCGGTGGCCGTCTCGCCCGGCTTCGTCCGCACCGAGCGGGTGCTGGCGGCCTATGGAGCGACGGAGCGGACGTGGGCGCGCGTGCCCGCGCTGGCCGGATCGGAGAGCCCGCGCTACGTCGGCCGTGCCGTCGCCGCGCTTGCCGCCGACCCCACGGCCTTCCTGCGCACGGGGCAGACGCTGCTCGCTGCCGACCTCGCGCGCGAGGTCGGCGTCGTAGACGTCGACGGGACGCAGCCCGGTCCGCTCCGGCTGCCGGACGGAGCCGCCCCGCCCGCGCACGGATGAGCAGGGCGCTTCGCTGTCGGGGAGGGGCGGTGCGCCGGGACCGCGTGCGCCGGGGCCGCGTGCGCCCCCGTTGCGTTTGGAGGGCGGGGTGGGCACCTTCCCCCCAGACCCGCCGCCGCCTGTGACCCTCGACGCCCTCACGCTCGTCGTCCCCACCAAGGACGAGGCCCACAACGTCGGCCCGTTTCTGGCCAGCCTCGACCCGCGCCTCCGCGTGGTCGTCGTCGACGCGAGCACGGACGGGACGGCCGACCTCGTCCGCCGCCTCCGCCCCGAGCGGACGACGGTCCTGGAGGTGCCGAGCTCGATCCCCGAGGCCCGGCAGATTGGGCTGGAGGCGGCCGAGACCGAGTGGATCCTGTTCACCGACATCGACGTGTCGTTCGGCCGCGGCTACTGGTCCGCGTGGGAGGCCCTCGACCTGGGGCCGCGCGTGGGCGCTGTCCAGGGCGGCAAGTACAGCGCCGACGCCGAGTACCGGACGTACTACCGGCTGTTCTCGCTCGGCATCCGCGTGCTCGCGTGGCTCACCGTCCCGGCCGGGTCGGGGTCCAACATGGTCCTCCGGCGCCGCGCGCTCCTCGACGCCGGCGGGTTCGACCCAGCGCTGACGGCGAACGAGGACATCTACGCGCTGTGGACCGTCCGCCGGGCGGGGTGGCGCGTCGTCTACGCCCCGGCGCTCCGAGTCTACGAGCGCGACCACCGCCGGCTTCGGCAGGGCCGCCTGCGAAAGACGCTCCACGGGTGGATCCGCCCGCTCCTGCTCTTCACCGGCGCCGGCGCCGGCTGGGTCCGCGCGTCGAGCTGGGGCTACTGGAAAAACCGGAACGGCCCCGGCGGACCGCCCGCTGGCGAGCGGTCCTGACTACGGGAGCGCCTCGGACGGCTCGACCTGCTCGGGCGCGTCGAGCCCGCCGCCCCCGATGCCGCCCGTCGTCTCGCCGCCCCGCTGGGACAGCAAGAACACGATGAGGAGGAGCGTGAGCACACCCACGACGAGGAGGGCGATGCCGAACGGGCTGCGGCGCTTGGCGGTGTTGTCGGCCATGAGGGGCGGGGTGGGAGAGGGGCAGACGAACGCAGACCGCCCCGCCCCGGGTTTCCCGGACATCGGCCTCTGGAAACGCAGAGGGCGGGGTGGCGCGCTCTGCAGCGCCTCAACGTGGGAGCGGCGAGGCCACCGGCGAACGGCGCGCGCCTCGGGCGCTACGTCCGCGGCAGCGTAAGGCTGGCGTACCAGCCCTGCTCAATCGCCGTCTTTCGCTTGTGGCAGTTCGCGCACCGGACCTCGCACTTGGCAATCTCGGCGTCGAGCTTGGCGAGGCTGAACTGGCGAACGGCCATGTCTGACAGGGAGCCGACCTTCCGCCCTCGCACGTGGTCAAACTCCAAGACAACGGGGTCCGTTTCGCCGCAGTCCACGCACGGGTGCGCGGCGAGGTAGTCTCATAGGTGCCCCGTGTTCCGGACCTTGTATGCGTCGTTCCGAGCGCGCTGGGTACTCCCCCGCCGACGGTACCACTCCCTCTGAACCTCGGCCTTGCATACCCGGCAGTACGTCTGTAAGCCGTCCCTTCTCCGCCGGTTTCTGTGGAAGGCGGCAGACGGTAACGTCTGTTCACACTTCGCGCACCGTTTCACCTGAGGAGTCATCGTCGCCGGGGAGCCTCTTGGACTCTACCGCAGGCGGGTGACACCACTCCGGCACCGCTCTAACAAAAACCCGCCTCAGCGCACGGCAGAGGCGGGTTTCGGCAGTGCCCCCAGAAGGATTCGAACCTTCGACACGCGGATTAAGAGTCCGCTGCTCTAACCAGCTGAGCTATAGGGGCACCGCCAAGCTACCCGCCCCGCCCCGCCCGCTCAAGCGGACAGACGGTGAAACCGTGCCGCCACGGAAAACTCAGCGGGCGGGGCGGTCCGTCAGCCCCGCGCCGCTGTATCGACCGACGACGCACCCACGGCCGCCATGCTGTCCGCGAGCCAGAGCTTTCCCCAGGAGCGCGATCGCACCGTCCCACCCCGCCCCGCGGTCCCGCGAGGGCGGGGCGGTCAGAACGAGGCGCGCAGCGCGAGCCGCACGCTCCGCCCCGGCGCCGGGACCCCGAACGGGCGGTACCGGCTGAGCGGGTCCACGAACGTGGCGTCGGTCAGGTTGTCGACCGCGAGCGTCGGCGTGACGACCGCCCCGCCCACGGCGAACGACGCCGACGCGCTCGCCGACCACACGGTGTAGGCGTCGGTCGGGACCTCCTCGGGGAGGTCCGCGCGGCGCTGGGCGGCCACGAACGTCGGCCCGATCCGGGCCTCGACGTCGCGGGCCGGACCGAGCCGCCCCGCCCGGTACTCGACGGCCGTCTGGAGCCGGGCGGGGGGGACGAACGGGAGCGGCCGGTCGGCGTCCGTGTCCGTCCCCCGCGTCACGTCGCCGGCGAGGTGGACGCCCAGGCCGTGCAGCGCGTGCGGGTGCACGTCGAGCCGGGCCTCCGCGCCCACCAAGCGGGCGTCGGACTGGACGAAGTCGTAGACCTGGAACCCGCTCTCCGGGTCCACCCCGCCCGTCGCGCGCGGCGTGATGTAGCCGCCGATCGCGTTCACGAACCCGCTCACCTCGGCGTAGACGTGCGGCGTCAGGTAGCGGACGACGCCGTCGAGGGCCAGGCTGGTCTCGGGCGCGAGCGCCGCGTTGCCGCGCTCGAACCGGAGCGTCCCCTCGTGGACCCCGTTCCCGAACAGTTCCTGGAGGATCGGCGCCCGGAAGGCCCGGCCCAGGTTGGCAGCGACCGACAAGTCAGGCCGGAGCTGCCACGCCGCCCCGACCGCGCCCGTGAGCGCCGTGTACGTCCGCGTCTGGGCCTCGACGCCCAGCGTCCCGTTCGCCTCCACGTCCAGGTGGCGCGCGTCGAACCGCACCCCGGCGTCGAGCGTGAGCGGCCCGCTCACGACCTGCTCGGCGGCGTAGACCGCCCCGTTCAGCGTCGTCCCCCCCGGGATGAGCACCTCCTCGGCCAGCGTCTCGTTCCGCTGGAACATCCCGCTCACGCCGAGCACGCCGAACACCGGCCCGAGCGGGCGGTGGTGGAAGCGCGCGTCGGTCGTGACCGTGGTAAGGCGGAGCGAGAGGGTGGGGAGGTTTTCGGCCGCCCCGCCCCCGTGCTCCTCGTCGCCATGTTCGTCGCCTAGGTGGTCCTCGTCCTCGTGTTCCTCGAACTCGCGCCGCCGGTTCTGCTGGACGGCCGCGACCACGTCGAGGCGGTCGAGCCCGAGCGGGAGGTCGAGGCGAAGCGCGGCCCGGTCGTGGGCGACCGTCTGGCGCGGCATGTCGATGGTGAACCGCCCCGCCGGCGCCTCGGGCACGAGCCCGCCGTCCTCGAAGAGCCCCAGCGACTGGCGGAACGTCCCGGCCTCCGCCACGAGCCGCCCGCCCTCGCCCACGTGCGTGCCCACGCGGCCCGACAGCGTCTCGGTGTCGAGCGCCGTGTTGGGCACGAGCCCGGACGGCGTGCGCACGAGCCCCGCCCGGAGCGCCCCGCCGCGGACCTCGTAGCCCAGCCGGCCGCTCACGCCGCCCACGACCAGCGTCCCCTCGGTCTGCTGCGCGACCGTCGCGCCCGCCAGCGACGCCTCGCCGCCGAGCGGGGCGGTCCGCGCGAACAGGTCCGTGGGGACCGTCTGCACGACGCCGCCCAGCGCGTCCGACCCGTAGAGCAGCGACGCCGGCCCGCGGACGACCTCGATCCGGTCCACGTCGGCCGCGCCGACCTCCGGGGCGTGCTCGTCGCCCCAGCCCTGGCCCTCCTGCCGCACCCCGTCCTGGACGACGAGCACGCGCTGCGACGTGAGCCCGCGGATGACCGGCTTGGCGATGCCCGGCCCGGTCCGCAAGAGGCGGACGCCGGCGACCTCGTCGAGCGCGTCGAACGGCGTCGCCCCGCCCGCGCGGTCCAGCGCCTCCTCGTCCACGACGGCCACGGACTGCGGCGTCGAGAGCACGTCCGACGCCCGCGCCCGCGCCGTGACGGTCACGTCGGGCGCCTCGACGACCGACGGCGCGAGCGCCACGTCGAGCCCCGCCCCGCCCGCGCCGACGTCGACCGTCCGCGTCTCGCTCCGGTAGCCGACGAACGAGACGACGACGCGGGCTGAGCCGGCGGGGAGGGCGGAGAGGACGAATCGGCCGTCGGCGCCCGTCGACGCTCCGAGCGCGAGGGCGGGCACGGCGACCGTGGCGCCGGGGAGCGGGGCGCCGGTCTCGGCGTCCGTGACGCGGCCGGTGAGGGACTGAGAAAGCGCGGCGGGGGCGTAGAGCCCGAGCACGACGAGGGCGAGGAGCAGGGCGGTGTGGCGCATGGCGGAGTTGTCGCAGGGCCGCAGACGCGCGGCCGGAACCAGAGGCCGGGCACGCAGGCGCGCGCCGGACGGAGGCCTACGACGGACGCCGCGGGCCGGACCTACGCGGCCGGCGCCGGCGGTCCCCGGGCGGGCGTCGCCGCGCGCCGGTACACGGCCAGCGCCTCGCCGGCCGCCCGTTCCCGCTCCTCCACGGCCCGCTCCGCGACGGCCGCGCCCGGCGTCAGGACCGCGCCGGCGAACCCGGTGCACACGGCGCACGGAGCCTCGTGCGCCGCCCCGCCCGTGCAGGGCGTCGTCACGAGGTCCGCGTCGTCGTCGTGCGCCCCGTGCGCCAGGTGCTCCGCCTGCGACGCCGCCCACTCCAGCCCGTGGTGCACGAGGTGAACCGACACCGCGCCCACCCCGCCCAGCAGGGCGGCGAGCAGGACGAGGGCGCGGGCGGGGTGGGGCATCTCGCCTCCAACCTACGACCGGCGGGCGCCGCCCGAAACGTGCGGCGGCCCGCCCCAGGAGGAGCGGGCCGCCGGGTGGCCGAGGGCGGGGCGGCCTAGCGGACGACTGTGAGCCGCGCCGTGTGCGCCACCCCGCCCGCCGTCAGGCGGACGACGTAGGCGCCGGCCGGGAACGCCGCCGCGTCGAACGACGCCCGGTGCGAGCCGGCGCCGTACGCGCCTTCCGCGAGCACGGTCACCTCGCGCCCGAGCACGTCGTAGACCGCGAGCCGGACGTCGGCCTCAGCGTCGAGCCGGAACGCGACCGCGCCGGCCCCGCGCACCGGGTTCGGGCCGACTGCGAGCGCCGGTCCGACGTCGCCGGGTTCGGCGCGGAGCGCGGCGAGCTGCGCGCTCAGGTCCGCCTCCCCGCCCGCGCGCCGCGCGCCGGGGTCCGGGTCGAGCGGGCTGCCGGCGGGGAAGACGCCGAAGATGTTGTCGTCGCGGAAGTAGACGACCGAGTGGGCGACGCGGCCGAGCACGGACTGGACCGTCGCGCCGACGGCGACGTCGCCCTGAACGAACGCGATGGCGCCCGGGCCGTCGGGGATCGACCCCTCGGGGAAGTCCGCGCCGCCCTCCAGAATCACGACGTCCTCGAACGCGCCCAGCGTGACGCCGTCGAGCGGGACCGAGAGCGTGACGCGCTCCGAGAACGGGTTGAACGCGACGAAGTCGCACCCGCTCAGGTCCAGCGGCCCCGGGCCGGAGGCGTAGACCCGGACGTACTCGCCGCCGGAGAACGGCGAGGGCTCGCCGTCGGCGCTGAAGTCGATGACGTACCAGTCGCCCGGCTCGCACGACCGGGTCCCGAGCGACTCGACGTTGATCGTGATCGTGATCTCGGTGCACTCGAAGTCGTCGGCGTCGTCGCACGCCACGAGGGCGACGTCGTACGAGCCGCCCCCGGTGACGCCGAGGCCCGGCGCGATGGAGGCCCGGATCTGGCCGGTCGCCGGGTTGCCGGCGGTCGCGTCGAACGAGACGGTCCCGTCGAAGAACTCGAAGGCCCCGCCGCTCGACGGCTCGCCGAACGCGTCGAAGTCGGGCGAGGTGATCTCCGTCGTCTGGTCCGCCTCCGGGCTCAGGAACGAGAAGTCGATGACCAACTCGGTCCCGAACGCGAGGTCGAACGCGTCGCCGTCGGCGATGCCCTGGGCGATCGGCGGGACGTTCGTCTCGCTGTCGCTCGTGCTAAAGCACACGTCGCGGTCGTCGAGGTAGTCGACGCCGTCCGAGGCGCCGCCCGGACCGTCGTAGGCGTCGCCGGCCTGGTCGAACCGTCCGAGCGTGAAGAACGAGGCGCCGTCGCCCGCGTTCGCGCCGGCGATGGCCGCCGTCCCGCCGAACCCGTTCGAGCCGCCCGAGGCGCTGCCCGTCGTCCAGTTCATGTCGCCGTAGCTCAGGCACACGTTCCGCCCCGCCCCTACGAGCGGGTCGGCGCCGTCGGTGAGCACGAGCTGGAACGTGTTCCGCTTGTCGGTCTGGCGGTTGAAGTACCCGACGTCCTCCCAGACGACGGTAAACCGGCTGGGCTCGCTCTTGTAGTAGACGAGCCCGCTCCCGGTCCCCCGCGTGTCGACGTCGGCGAAGAACGGGGCGACGATGGGGGTGGCGGACGGGAACGCGAACGGGGTGAACGTCCCGAGCCGCTCGGTGAAGGTGACGTTCCCGTTGTTGTTGATGTAGACCTCGTCGTAGGTCGTCCCGTAAAGGTTGAACGCGAACGGGAGCGGGATGGCGTCGGTCGAGCCGTCGTCGTTGGCGGCGAGCGCGAGCGTGAACGTGTCGTCGCGGGGGACGAGCAGGTCGCCTGCCGCCGCGCTCGCCTGCCGCGCGGCGGCCGGAGCGGGGCGGGCCGGCGTGGCCGCTTCGTAGGCCGCCTTCTCGGCGGCCGTGTGGAGCGTGACCTGGGCGAGGGCGGGCGGGGCGGCGAGGAGCAGGCCGAACAGGGCCAGCGCGCCGGCGGTGCGGCGTAGCGAACGAGTCATCATGGGGCCAGGGGTAGGGGGAGAGAGGTGTGCTCTCTTACCTACGTGATCCCAATGACTTGCACGTCACGCGCGCGCAAGAAGCCGCCCCGCCCGTGGAGCGGGCGGGGCGGTTCGGGGCGATCCACGCCGGGAGTCGGACCTGCGTGCGCCGCCCCGCCCGCGCAACGCACGCGCCGAGGGCCGGCAGCTCCAGCCGCCCCGCCCCCGCTCTTCATCGACCGTGACGCCTGGGCGGGGCGGGACGCCCGTCAGGCGCCGTCGCCCTCGGGCGGGGCGATCTGGAACCCGATGGTCCGACCGCGGGGGTCCTCCTGCTTGAGCTGCTTCCGCATCCGCTCGTACTCGCGCTCGACCTCGGGCGTCACGCTCGGGCGCGTGTCGGCGAGGGCGGACTCGAAGTGGGCGGCCGAGACGGTCTCGGAGTCCAGGTTCTGGCGGAGCGCGAGCAGCCCGGCCTTGCGGACGAGGTTCTCGAGGTCGGCGCCCGAGAACCGCTCGGTCCGGCCCGCGATCGCGTCCAGGTCGACGTCGTCCGCGAGCGGCATGTCCTTCGTCTGGATGCCGAGGATCGTCCGCCGGCCCTCGGTGTCCGGGACCGGGACGTAGACGAGCTCGTCGAACCGGCCCGGCCGCAGCAGCGCCGGGTCGAGGAGCGTCGGCCGGTTCGTCGCGCCGATCACCACGACGCCCTGGAGCTCCTCCAGTCCGTCCATCTCGGCGAGGAGCGTGTTCACGACCCGCTCGGTCACGTTCGAGTCCCCAAACTGGCCGCCCCGCGCCGGCGCGAGCGCGTCGATCTCGTCGATGAAGATGACAGTCGGCGAGACCTGGCGAGCGCGCTTGAACAGCTTCGACACCTGTTTCTCGCTCTCGCCGACCCACTTCGACAGCAAGTCGCTCGACTTGGTGGCGACAAAGTTGGCCTCGGCCTCGCGGGCGACGGCCTTGGCGAGCAGCGTCTTGCCGTTGCCCGGAGGGCCGAACAGGAGGAACCCGCGGGCCTGGCGGATCCCCAGCCGCTCGAACGCCTCGGGGTGCTTCAGCGGGAGCTCGATGCCCTCCTGGAGCT
This sequence comes from Rubrivirga litoralis, assembly GCF_031846415.1. Lineage (NCBI taxonomy): Bacteria > Pseudomonadati > Rhodothermota > Rhodothermia > Rhodothermales > Rubricoccaceae > Rubrivirga > Rubrivirga litoralis. The sequence continues at coordinate 63,338 of NZ_JAVRHT010000011.1, forward strand.
GGCTCTTGGTCTCTTCGAGCCCGCCGATGTCGGCCCAGCCCACGTTGGGGACCTGGATCTGGATCTCACGCAGCGCCGACGGCTGGACGCGCCGGAGCGCGTCGCGGAAGTCGCCGTCGCGGACGACGAGCTCGTCCAGCACGTCGGCCGGGATCTCGTCCTCGTCCAGGTCGATGTCGGGCAGGATGCGGCGGAGCGCCGAGATGGCCGCCTCGCGGGCGAGCGCGCCCAGGTCGGCCCCGACGAACCCATAAGTCGTCCGCGCCAGCTCCTCCAGGTCGACGCCCTCGGCGAGCGGCATCCCGCGCGTGTGGATGCCGATGATCTCGCGCCGCCCCGCCGTGTCGGGCACGCCGATCACGATCTCGCGGTCGAACCGGCCGGGCCGCCGAAGCGCCTCGTCGATGGCGTCCGGCCGGTTCGTGGCGCCGATCACGACCACGTTGCCGCGTGCTTCCAGGCCGTCGAGCAGCGTCAGGAGCTGGGCGACCACGCGGCGCTCGGCCTCGCCGGTCTCGTCGCGGGCCGGCGCGATCGAGTCCAGCTCGTCGATGAAGATGATGGCCGGCGCGTTCTGGGACGCCTCCTCGAAGACCGACCGCAGCCGTTCCTCGGACTCGCCGTAGTAGCGGCCCATGATCTCCGGCCCGTTGATGACCGAAAAGTGGGCGTTCGTCTCGTTCGCGACCGCCCGCGCGAGCAGCGTCTTGCCCGTCCCCGGCGGCCCGTACAGGAGCACGCCCTTGGGCGGGTCGATGCCCAGCCGCGAAAAGAGCTCGGGGTGCTTCAGCGGGAGCTCGATCATCTCCCGGACCTGGTCGACCGTGTCGCCCAACCCGCCCACGTCGTCGTAGGTGATCCCGACCGGGGGCTCGCCGTCGGTCGGCTCCTGGTACTCCGGCAGCAGCGTGACGTCGGTCTGGTCGGTGATCTGGACGATGCCGCGCGGGTGCGCGCTGACCACAACGAGGCGGATCTCCTGGAGCCCGAACGGCTTCTGGCGCCCAAACACGCGCTGGAACACCTCGGGCGGCACGCCCGGCATGCCGTCCACGGGGACGGCCGTCGAGATCGTGTCGCCGGCCGTCATGGGGCGGCCGATGAGCGGGCGGAGGAGCGCCCCGCCCGGCCCGTTCAGCCGCATCTCGGGCTGCGCCGGCGCGAGCACGACCGACTGGGCGGGCGAGACCTCGGCCTGCGCCACCTCGACCGTGTCGCCCATGCCGATGCCGGCATTCGCGCGGAGGAGCCCGTCGAGGCGGATGATCGACAGCCCCACGTCGGCGGGGTAGGGCGGGACGGCGACGGCCGCCGTCGTCCGCTTGCCGGTCAGCGAGACGATGGCGCCGGGGCCGATGCCGAGCTCGGCGAACGCCTCCTGGCTGAGCCGGGCGATGCTCTTCCCGAAGTCGGGCTTTTGGGCGCCCGCCACCTGGAGGCGGACGGTGTCGGTAGGGGTTTGGACTTCGGCCATCGGTGTCGTCTGGGAGTGCGGCCGGTTCCACGAGGGCGCGCGTGCGAGGTTCACCGCCCGCCCCGCCCTCACCCAGCCTTCAGGCTCCGCCCGACTCCGCCGCCGCGAGGGCGGGGCGGAGGCACGGTCGTGCGGCCGGAACAGCGGAACGGGCCGCCCCGCCCTCATGACAGCGCAGGCGCCTACGCGGCCACCGCCGTCTCGATGGCCTCGGCCAGCGCGTCGACGGCGCCCAGGTCGCGGGGCCGCACGAGCCGCCCCGCCCGGACGCCTTGGAGGAGCCCCGCCACGCGCCCGACGAGCGGGGCGCCGGCCTGCGCCCCCAGAAAGCGCGGGGCGTAGACGTGGCCGAACACGTCGCCGAACGCCGCCCCGCCCGCGAGCGGGGTGAGCGCGACGCGCTCGCCCCAGCCGAGCGAGCAGACGAGCGCGAGCGGGGCGGCGCGCTCGGCCGGCGCGGCCCCGTGCCACACGCCCTTGTCAATCCCGTCCATGAACGGCTCGGTCTCGACGCCGAGCGCGCTGGCGGAGGCGCTCCACAGCTTCATCTGCGTAGGGCCGGGGAGGACTGCCGCCCCGCCCGCGTCCTCGTCCAAGGCCACGAGGTCGTCGGTGAGCAGCCGGTGGCCGCGGGCGACGAGGGCGGCCGCCGTCGTCGACTTGCCCGCGCCCTTATCGCCGACCAGGACGACCGCGCGGCCGCCCACGTCGACGGCGCTCCCGTGGAGCACGAGGCGCCCGCGCCGGTGGAGCAGGACACCCAGCCCCGGCCCGAGCACGCACTGCCGCGCAAACGCGTCGTCGGCCGTGTCGACCGTGATGTCGCTCGCGGTGATGCGGAGCCGCGTGTCGCGCCGCCAGACTATGGTGTCGGCATCGTCGCCGGGCCACCCCGCGATGCCGTAGGCGCTGGCCGGGCCGGGCGCATCGACCGGCCCGCGCCGCACGACGACCTCCGCCCCGCCCGCGCCAGAGGGCGGGGCGGGGCGGAGGCCGGGGAGCGGCAGGGCCGACCGGAGCCGGAGCCCGAAGACCGAGTACGACGCCGCCCCGCTCGACGGATCGGGCGGGGCGGCGCGTATGCGTGACTCGACGGGGGTCACGAGGTGGGGTCGAAGCCGCCATCGCCGCCGATGAGCTGGTCGAGCGTGCCCGCGCCGGGACCCGCCGTCAGGCTGGAGATCGAGCCGAACTCGGTGTAGACGGGGGTGGCGTACGGCTTGAGGGCCGCCGGCGCGTCCGTATCGGTCGAGGGAGAGAGGGTGTCAGGAGTCATGAGGGTGGAGGGGTGGTTAAAAGGAGCCCGCGGGCGCGGGCGGGGCGAGGAGAAGGGTCTCCTCTGGGACCGGCGACAGGCGCCCGGGGGCGGTCGCCGTCCACCGCGCGAACACCGTGGCCCGCCAGAGCGGGAGCACAAGGTTCAGGCGGAGGGTGGGGTCGCGCTCGGCCCGCTCGTAGGCGCGGCGGAGGGCGGGGAGGTCGAGGGCGTCGGCCGCCGCGGCGGCCCCGTCGTAGAGGACGCCGCGGACGAACGCGGCCTCGCGGACGAAAAAGGCGTCGACAAAGTTGGTGGCCAACCGGGCCTTGTCGGCTCGCTGAACGAGCGCCTCCGGCAGCCGGTCCGCCAGCGACCGCCGCAGGAACGACCGCGTCAGGCCGTCGCGGAGCCGCTGGGCCGAGGGGACGGCAAAGCACACCTCGACGAGGCGGCGGTCGAGGAACGGGAACCGCGGCTCGACTCCGGCCGCCGCCGCCGCCGCGTAGGCGACCTCGACGGCTCGCGGGATCCGCGGCGACGACAGCTCGGCCTGGTGCGAGGCCCGGACCGTCCGGTATGGGAGGTCCCGCTCGCCGCGGGAGGTCACGACGCCGCCCCGCCCGAAGTGCACGGCGGGCGGGGCGGGGCGGAGCGGGGCGACGAGCGGGGCGAGCACGTAGTCGCGCACGAGGTGGAGCGCCATGCGCCGCGGGCTCCTCGACCGCCGCGCGACGGCCCGCCCCTCGCGGAGGAGCGACGGCAGGCGGAGCCCGTAGGCCAGCTCGGTCATCCGCTGCTCGCCGTGGGCGACCACGTTGTCGCCGGCGAACCCGTCGAGGACGGCGCCGAGCCCCGCCCGCCCCGCCCGCTCGTAGAGGTGGCGCGTGAGGAACAGGTTGGGCGCCGGGAACGGCTCGCCGACCGCGGCGAGGTCGCGGTCGAGGTCGTCGAACATCGAAACCCCCTCGCCCTGGACCCGGTGCGGCACGAGGCCGCCGCCCTCGACCACGGCGTCGACATAGCGGCGCTCGTCGGCCGTCCGTTCGTCGTAGACGAGCGAGAACGTCGAGAGCGGCAGGGCGGGGCGGAGCGCCCGGACCGTCGCCACGATCGACGACGAGTCGAGGCCGCCGGAGAGCAGCGCGCCCGTGTCGCCGTCGAGGCGCGCGAGGACCGCGCGGTCGAACGCGTCGCGGAAGGCGCTCTCGACGACCGCGTCGTCGTCGGGGAGCCGGAGGGCGGCGTCGGGCGACCAGAACCGGCGCTCGCCCACCGCCGGCGAGCGCCCCGCCCCGCCCGGCGCGACCACGACGGCGGTCGCCGGCAGCACGCGCTCGACGGTCTCGACCAGCGTCCGCGTCGTGCGGTCGAGGGCGCCCGTGAGGAAGTCGGCCGCCGCCGCGCGGTCGACGCGGAACGGGACGAGCGACTGCACCGTGGGGAGGCTCGACCCGAACGCCCACGCGCTGCCGACGCGGGCGCGGTAGAGTGGGCGGAGGCCGGTCCCGTCGCGGGCCGCGTGCAGCCGCCCCGCCCGGCCGTCCCACAGCGCGAACGAGAACGGGCCGTCGAGGCGCTCCACGGCGTTCTCGCCCCACCGCTCGTAGGCGGCCAGGAGCAGGTCGGCGTCCGAGCCGGCCCGCGAAACGCCGAGCGCCCGCCGGAGGTCGTCGCGGTTGTCGAGCCGGAGGTCGGCGGCGACGGCGAGCGGGCCGCGCGTGGCGATGCGCGGCCCGTTCGGGCGCCCCGTGCGCTCGGCCCACAGGCGGGCCGCCCCGCCCGCCCACGCGTCCACGTCCGGCCCCGCCGAGCGGGGCGGGGCGGTCGGTCCGACGAGAGCGAGGAAGCCGGTCATAGGAGCATAGAGTACGGCACTGCGGGGCCGGGCAGCGCGCCAAGTCGTGCGGAACCTGGCGCATCTGACACGCGCGGGCGGCTCTTCCGCTGTGAGAAAAACCGTCGGGCGGGGCGGCGGAGGCCGTGCGCTGACGATGCCGCCGCCGCCCGAAGCCGCTTTGTCACCCGCAGAGGTGCGCCAGGCGCGACGGCCAGGGCGGTTGAACGGGGTCTCCTGCCGCTTCGGGGGCACCGGCGCCTTACTGTCAAAGACGGGAATCGAGCGGGCATCGAGTCACGCTGTGGTGCGCGAGCGGCGCCGGCCCGCTGCGTCCGTGGCGCACGGCCGGGGAGGGCAGGCCCTAGCGCCGCGTGCGGGATCGGCTGCCCCGCGCGTCCTCCGGCGGCCCGCGCGTAACCTCCGCCCCGCCCCGCCCCGCCCCGCCCCGCCCCGCCCCGCCCCGCCTGTGCCCCCCGACCCCAGCTGGACCTCGCTCCTTCCCCCTCTCCTCGCCATCGGCCTCGCGATCGGCACGCGGCAGGTGTACCTCTCGCTCGGGGCCGGTGTCTGGCTCGGGTTCACGATCCTGGCCGATGGCGACCCGTTTGCCGGGTTGGGCGCGGCCATCGACGGGCTCGTCGGCGTGCTCGGCGACGCGGGCAACGCGCGCGTGCTCCTGTTCACGCTCGTCATCGGCGCGCTCATCGCGACCGTCGAGGCGTCGGGCGGGGTGGCCGGGTTCGTCGACTGGCTCGAGCGGCGCCGCCTCGTGACCGGGCCGCGCGGGGCGCGCGTGCTCGCGTTCCTCGTAGGCGTCGTGATCTTTATCGAGTCGAACATCACCGTGCTCGTGGCCGGCGCCGTCTCGCGGCCCCTCTTCGACCGGCACCGGCGGAGCCGCGAGATGCTGGCCTACCTCATCGACTCGACGAGCGCGGCCGTGTGCGTCCTCATCCCGCTCAACGCCTGGGGCGCCTACGTCCTGTCGCTGCTGGCCGAGCAGGGCGTCGAGGACCCCGTCCGCCTGTTCGCCCTGTCGGTCCCGTACAACGTGTACGCGTTCGCGGCCGTCGCGCTGGCCGCGTTCGTGGCCGTGACCGGGTGGGCCGTCGGGCCAATGCGGCGGGCCGAGGAGCGGGCCGCCGGCGGCGAGGTGTCCGCCCCGGGCGCCGCGCCCGACGTCGACGAGGAGGCGCTCGTGCCCGCGCCGATCGGGGCCGTCCCGCCCCGCCCGGTCAACATGGTCGTCCCCCTCGTGGTCCTGGTGCTGACGATGCCGCTCGGGCTGTTCGTCACGGGCCGTGCCGCCGTCGCCGCGGCCGTGGCCGAGGGCCGGCTGATGCCGGGCGAGGTGTCCGGGTTCGGGGTGATGCTGGAGGGCTCGGGCTCGACGAGCGTGCTGTGGGCCGTCCTCGCCGGGCTGGCCGTGGCGTGGGTCCTGCTCCTCCCGCAGCGCGCACTGACCGTCGAGCAGCTCACGTCGGTCGGCCTGAAGGGGGCGGGCGGGATGGTCGGCATCGCGCTCGTGCTCCTTCTCGCGCTCGGTCTCGGCGGCGTCACGCGTGAGTTGGGCGCCGGCGTCTACGTCGCGGCCGGCGTCGCCCAGGCGGGCGTGGGGCCGGCGCTCCTGCTCCCGCTCGTGTTCCTCACCGGCGGCTTCGTCGCGTTCTCGACGGGGACATCGTGGGGCACGTTCGCCATCATGATCCCGATTGCGGTCCCGGCCGCGGCGGCGCTCGGGCTCCCGCTGGCGCCGTTCCTCGCGGCCTCGCTGGCCGGCGGGATCTTCGGCGACCACGCCTCGCCCATCTCCGACACCACGATCGTCTCGTCGCTCGCGGCGGCGACGGACCACATCGCCCACGTGCGCACGCAGCTCCCGTACGCGCTCCTCGCGGGCACCGTGGCGGTCGCGGGGTTCGCCACCATCGGGGCCTTTATGTAGGCCGAGCGTTGCCCTCTTCCGCCCCGCCCCGCCCGCGCGCTCGCCCGCCCCGCTCGAGCCGTTCGCCCGCCCCGCCCCGTGGGCGAGAGGATCGTATTCCTTGCGCCGCCCTGGGGGCTGCCCCTACCGCTGAGCGGAACGGGCGGGGTGGAGCGCCGGGTACAACCCCAACGGCTCTCTCTCTCTATCCCACGTTTCATGCGACGCTTCTACCTCGTCCTCCCCTTCCTCCTCGTCGGCTGCGCCTCGACGGCCACCGGCACGGCCGACGACGACTTCGACGCGTACGACACCGACCGCGACGGCTTCATCAGCGACGCCGAGTTCGGCGTCGGCTTCGGCGCCACGCCGTACTACAACGACTACGACCTCGACGGCGACGGCCGCCTCGACGAGAACGAGTTCGGCGCCGGCACGGCCGACTACGGCTACGACTACGGCACGTTCGACGCCGACCGCGACGGGTTCGTCACCGACGACGAGTACCGCACCGGCGTGTTCGGCACGTTCGACACCGACCGCGACGGGCGCCTGAGCAGCGACGAGTTCGGCGTCGGGTACGGCCCGTACGTCCGCCGCTAAGCCCCGCTCCGTCTGGCCCGGCCGCCCCGCCCCGCCCCCATGTCGGGGCGGGGCGGTCGTGCGTCGGAGCCGCTCGCGGGGGCGGGGTGGCCGTCCGTTCGCCCTACGCGGCGGCGCGCTCGGCCATGAGCCGCCCGCGGAGCGTGAGCAGGATCTTGCCGAGGATCTGCGAGATCCGCGCGTCGCTGACGCCGAGGACCTCGCCGACCTCGCGGAGGGTGAGGTCCTCGTGGTAGTACAGGGCGAGGATCGTCCGCTGGCGCTCGGGGAGCCGGGGGATCTCGCGCGCCAGCTGGGCCTGGAGCGAGCCCTGCTCGACGGCCTCGAACCCGGCCCCGGCGTCGGCGTCGGCGACGAGGTCGCCTAGCGCGGCCGCCTCGGGGTCGGCGCTGGCGGGGCGGTCGAGCGAGAGCGTGTACCGGAGCTGGGCTTCCGAGAGGAGCGCGTGGTAGTCGCGGACCGACAGCCCGACGGCCGCGGCCACGTCGTCGTCGCTGGGCTCGTGGCCGAGCGTCTGGCGGAGCGAGGAGGTCGCCCGGCGCACCTCGCCCATCCGCTTCCGCTTGGCGCTCGAGAGCACGTCGATGGCGCGGAGCGCGTCCACGACCGACCCCCGGACGCGGCGGTAGGCGTGCGTCGCGAACAGAACGCCGCGGTTGGGGTCGTACGAGTCGAGCGCCTGGAGCAGCCCTTCAATAGCCGACCCCTCCAGGTCCTCGGGCGACGTGAGCGGGTGGTCGGGCGCCCGGACCTTGCCCACGATCGAGTGGACGAGCGGGAGCGCGGCCAGCACGGCGGCCTCGCGGCGCCGCGGGGTCGGGTCGTCGAGGTAGCGGTCGACGGCGTCTTGGAGGTCGGGCGGGGCCATCAGGGGGCGGGGTCGGGCTCCGTCCGCGCGTGGCGCCGGGCGCGCTGGACCGCCGCGCCGACCGCGGTCAGCGCGAGGGCGCCCGCCCCGCCCACGCCGGCCGCCGTGACGACGGCGTGCTCGAGGCCGGCGCCGGCGAGGAGGTGGAGGAACAGGGCGGCCAGGGCGGCGGCGGCGCTGAGCCGTACGGCGAACGCGGGCATGGGCGGGGCGGGTGAGTCCGTGGGGCGGGGTGGTGTCCGGGCGGAGTTGGGGCGGGCGCTGTAGTCGGCGGGAGAGTCCCGCCGGATGGACGGACCCACTGGCCCACCGACTCACTGACCTACTGGCGTTAGAGGACGGCGGGGGCGCCGGCCCAGGCCGCCGGGCCGCGGGCGGCGGCGGCGGCGAGGGCGTCGAAGGCGAGGCGCGTGGCGCCGGGCTCGTGCACGGCTGGCCGCTGGCGCTGCACCGACCGCCTCACGGCGACGGCGTAGGGGACCCAGCCGAGGTAGGCCGGGGCGACGCCGAGGAACGGCCGCGTCACGGCCGCGAACCGGGCCGCCACGTTTTCCGCCTCGGACTCGGTATCGGCGAAGTTGACGGCCGCCCCAAGCGGAAAGTCCGGGTCCGCCGACCACACCAGCTTGGCCAGCCCGTAGGCGTCGGCGACGGCCGTCGGTTCGCCGACGAGGACGAGGAGCCCGGCGCCGGCCCGGTCGAGCGCCCACCGCACGGCGGGGCCAGTCCCGGCCGGGGCGTCGATGAGGACGACGTCGTGGTCGCCGCACAGGGCGTCGAGCCCGATGTCGAGCGCGTCGTAGAGCGCCGGCTCGTGGCCGTCGGCCTCGCCCGGCGTGCGGACGGCCTGGAACAGCGTGAGCCCCGAGTCCGTGGTCCAGAGCGCGTCGGCGGGCTCGGCCCGGCCCACGGCCACGTCGAGCGCCGTCACGGGCGGGGCCTCGTTGAGGAGGACGGGGCAGGCGCTCTGGCCGAAGTCGGCGTCGACGAGCGCGGTCCGGCGGCCGGCGGCGGCGAACGTCTCGGCGAGGTTGACCGAGAGCACGCTCTTGCCGACGCCGCCCTTGCCGCTGACGACGGCGAGCGTGAGGGGGGAAGTCATGGGCGGGGTGGGGAAGGTCAGGCGTGGGGGCGGTCAGGCGTGGAGGCGGTGGGCGTAGCGCTCGGCGAACCACGTGGGGGAGTACGAGATGAGGGACTCGTCCAGGCGCGGGCCGGTCGTGGCGAACCCGACCGGGCGCCCGAACGCGAGCAGCCACTCGGCGAGGCGGCCCCAGTCGCCGGCCTCGTCGAGCCGCGTGAGCACGCCGAGCGTGGGCTGGAGCGGGAGCGTGTCGAGCCGGCTCAGGTCGAGGGGCGGCCGGGCGCGCGCGGCGTCGAGCGCGAGGACGACGTCGAACGCCGTGAGCGGGGCGAGCACCTCGGCCAGCCCGTGCAGCGCCCGCCGCGCGGCGGCGTCGTCGGCCGGGAGCGCCGGGGTGTCGACGAGGAGCGCGTCGGTCTCGTGGAACTGTTCGAGGGCCTCGCGGACCTCGTCGGCCGTCCGCGCGGCGCGCGTGCGGATCCCGAGGGCGCGGAACTCGGCCCCGGGGTCGCCGGACGTGCCCTCGGGCACGACGGTGAGGACGCCCACCTCGCGGCGCCCGTAGAACTGGGGGTCCGTCGCCAGCCGCTTGAGGAACGACGTCTTGCCCGCCCCGCCCGGGCCGATGGCGACGAGCGTGTCGGCCGCGTAGCGCCGGGGCGTCGTCGGGCGGAGCCGGTCGCGGAGCGTCTGCGCGACCGACCACAAGAGCGTCTGGTGGTCGTCCATGCCCAGGTGGTCCGGGTCCGGGCTGCCCTCGACGGCCCCGTTGAGGAGGTCGGTCGCCGTGGCCGGCGCCAGGCCGGAGCGGAGGAGGCGGCCGTAGAGCGGGTGGGCCGCCCACGTCTGCGATCCGCCGAGGAGCGCGTTGCCCAGTCGGTGTTCGAGCCGGTCGAGCCGGCCGGCCAGCTCGCCCAGCCCGGCGAGCCGGGCGTCCAGCCGCTCCAGGCGGTCGAGGACTTCGGGCGCCGGCGCGGCGCCGGGCGGGCGGGGCGGCGGCGCCACGGCGGGCGGGGCGGTAAAGAGCGGGCGCGGCGCCGCCGTCCGCGCGGGCGCCCGCGCAGCGGCGTACCCGAACCCGAGCGGTTCGCCCGCCCCGCCCGCGAGCGCCGGGCGCGTACCCGCCCCGCCCGCGTCGTCGGCGAGCGTGTCCGCCCCGCCCGCGGCGACCGGCCGGGGCGCGGCCGGGGCGGCGTCGAGCGCGACCGTGATCTGGGCGGGGCGGCCGTCGGCGGCGGCGACCGATTCGAGGAGCACGACGCCGTCGCCGAGCGTAGCCCGGGCCTCGGCGAGGGCGGTCTGAATGCTGGAGCCGGGGATCGTCTTGATCTGCATGGGCGGGGCGGCCGGGGCGGGGCGGCGCTAGGGGATCGAGAGGTGGTCCACGACGTCGAGCGCGGCGTCGGCGGTGAGGTCGTTGTAGGAGAGCACGGCGAGCTCGCCCTCGACGCCGGCGAGAAACGCGGCGACGGTGCTGCGGAGCACGGGCGAGGTGAGGAGGACCGGCGGGTGACCGTCGACGAGGAGCCGCCCCGCCGCGGCCTCGGCCGCTTCGAGGAGCGCCTGCGCCCGCTCCGGGGCCAGCCCGAGCGTGCTCGCGTTGAGCGCGCCGGCCTCGGCCCGCTCGAGCAGGTGCTGCTCCAAGACCGGGTCGAGGACCACGAGGTGGACGTGCCCGTCGGGGCCGGCAAACTGGCGCGTGATCGTCGCCGCGAGCGCGGCGCGGGCGTACTCGACCAGCACCTCGACGTTCTTCGTCCGCGGGGCGTGGTCGGCGAGGGCTTCGAGGATCGTGACGAGGTCGCGGATCGGGACGCGCTCGCGCAGCAGCCCCTTGAGCACCTTCTGGATGTCGCCGATCGAGAGGAGGGCCGGCGTGAGCTCGCCGACGAGGGCCGGGGCCGTCTCCTTCACCTTGTCGACGAGCGCGCTCACCTCCTGGCGGTCGAGGAGGCGGTGGGCGTGCGTGCGGAGGACTTCGAGGAGGTGCGTCGTGACGACGGCCGGGGCCTCGACGGCCGTGAGCCCCTGGCGCTCGGCGTCGGGGAGCGCCCGCTCCGGCACCCAGACGGCCGGGAGCCCGAAGGTGGGGTCCTCGGTCTTGAGCCCCGGCGCCGACCCGTCGAAGCCTTCGGGGAGCAGGGCCAGGCCGTAGCCCGGCATCACCTCGCCCTCGCCGACCGGGTTGCCGCGGAGCTTGACGGCGTAGGCATTCGCCCCGAGCGCCACGTTGTCGCGGATGCGGACGGGCGGGATCACGAGCCCGAGCTCGACGGCCAGCTGCTGCCGGAGCCGCTTGACGCGGTCGAGGAGGTCGCCGCCCTGGGCCGGGTCGACGAGCGGGATGAGCCCGTAGCCGACCTCGAGCTCGAGCGGGTCGACGAGGAGGAAGTCGGCCGGCTCGGGCTCGGGCTCGGCCTCGGGCGGGGCGGGGCGGGCGGCCTCGGCGTCGGCCGCGCGGTCGGCCACGAGCCGGCTCCGCCCGAGCGCGATGGCCCCGATGCCGAGCGCCCAGAACGGGACGATCGGGAGCCCCGGCATGAGCCCGAGCAGGAGCATGAACCCGCCGGTCACCAAGAGGGGCACGGCCGCGGCCAGGAGCTGCGTCTGGACCTCACCCGCGATGTTGCCCTCGCCCGAGGCCCGGCTCACGATGAGCCCGGCGGCCGTCGAGATGAGGAGGGCCGGGATCTGGCTCACCAAGCCGTCGCCGATCGAGAGGAGCGTGAACGTGCTGGCCGCCTCCGCCATCGTCATCCCGTGCTGCGTGGCCCCGATGACGAGCCCGCCGACGATGTTGACGGCCGTGATGATGAGGCCGGCTACGGCGTCGCCGCGGACGAACTTCGAGGCGCCGTCCATGGCCCCGTAGAAGTCGGCCTCGCGCGACACGTCGGAGCGGCGCTGGCGGGCCTCGGCCTCGTCGATAAGCCCGGCCCCCAAGTCGGCGTCGATCGCCATCTGCTTGCCCGGGAGCGCGTCGAGCGTGAACCGCGCGCCGACCTCGGCGATCCGACCCGATCCCTTCGTGATGACGACGAAGTTGATCAGGACGAGGACCAGGAACACAATCGCCCCGACGACGAAGTTGCCGGCCACGACGAAGCTCCCGAACGCCTCGATCAGCGCGCCGGCCTTGGCCTCGCCCAGGATCAGCCGCGTCGACGCCACGTTCAGCGACAGCCGGAACAGCGTCGTGATAAGGAGGAGCCCGGGGAAAATGGCGAAGTCGAGCGGCCGCCGGGCGTAGAACGCCGTCAGCAGCACGCCCAGGCTGACGGCGATGTTCGTCGTCAGCAGGAGGTCCAGGAGGAACCCCGGGAGGGGCACCACCATGACGAGCAGGATGAGGACGAGGCCCGAGGCCGCGACGGCCTCGGTGCCCACGCGGGCGCCGGGCGGGGTGGCGGGCGGGGCGGTGGCGGTCGGCATCTAGGCGGCGCGGCGGCGGTAGACCTCGGCGAGCACGGCGGCCACGGCGGCGTAGAGCGACTCGTCGATGGGCGCGCCCTCGTCGACCGTGGCGTGGAGCGCGCGGGCGAGCGGGCGGTCCTCGACCGTCGGGATGCCGAGCTCGGCGGCCAGCCCCTTGATGGCGAGCGCCCGCTTGCGGACGCCCTTGCAGAGCACGGTCGGGGCGCCGCCGGCGGCCGGGTCGAACCGGAGCGCGACGGCGTAGTGGGTCGGGTTGGTGACGACGACGTCGGCCTGCATGACGGCGTGGTCGAGGCGGGGCCGCGTGGCGAGCTCGCGGGCGCGCTGGCGGCGCTTGCCCTTGAGGTGGGGGTCGCCCTCCTGCTCCTTCCCCTCGTCCTTGACCTCCTTGTCGGTCATCTTGAGGTCGGACGTCCACTTGTGCTTCTCGAAGGCGTAGTCGACGGCGGCGAGCAGGAGGAGCGCGAGGAGCACGGGCGCGCCCAGATCGACGACCCAGGTCCCGGTGACCGCGGCGATCGCGTCGACGGGGAGCGTCGAGAGCCCGAGCATCTCGTCGGCCCGGTCGCGGAGCACGCCGTAGGCGATGGGGCCGACGACGGCGACCTTCGTGAGCGCCTTGCCGGCCTCGAACACGCCCTTGGTCGAGAACAGCCGCTTGAGGCCTTCCAGCGGCGACACGCGGCTGCCCTTAGGGGTGAGCGGCTTGGTCGTCACGTTCCACCCGGTCTGGGCCACGCTCGCCGCCGCGCCCGCCGCCATGACGACGGCGAAAAAGGGGAGCAGGAGTCCGAGCACCGGGACGCCGACGCCCGCGAACAGGCTGGGCATGCTGTCCACGTCGAGCGGCGTCGAGGCGGCGCCGAGGAAGAGGCGGGCCGAGAGCTCGCGGAGCGTCGCGAAGGCGGCCGGCGCGCCGAACACGAGGGCCGCCCCGCCCGCGCCCAGGACGCCGACCGAGATGAGCTCTTTCGACTTGAACACGTTCCCGTCCTCCCGGGCCTTGCGGAGGCGCGAGGGGGACGGGTCGTGGACCTTTTCTTGTCGGTCGGGCTTGTCGCTCACGGCGGGGGGTGGGGAACACCCCGCTCGCTAGCGAACGGCGGGCCGCGCGCGCACGACGCCCCTGCGGCGGCTCCTGGCGTCGGGCGGGGAAAGGGCGTCCGCGGGCGGGGCGGAAAGGGTTTCCGGGGGCGGGGTGGAGCCGCCCCGCCCAGGCACGCGCCGGCCGCTCGGGCGGCGCCGACTGGTCCCGCGGCGCGCGTCTCCGCCGGCGAGGCCGCCCCGCCCTGGTGCCAGGTTGGAGAGGCCCGGTGCTCCCCGCCCCGCCCGTTGGGTCCGCCCCGCCCGGACCGCCCCGCCCGGATTCCTCGTGTGCCCGCCCCGCCCTTATCCGCCCAGCAGTTCGGCCACGGCGATAAAGCGCGGCACGTAGGCCTGCGTCTCGGCCGGGAGCGCGGCGTGGAGGTCCCAGAACGTCGGGTCGTCGCCCGTCTCAGCGCGGTGCTCGTCCACGAGCCGCTCGACGCGGCCGACGCCGCAGTTGTAGGCGGCCAGCGCGAGCTGCCAGTCGCCGTCGAACCGGCGCCCGAGCCACTGGAGGTAGCGGGCGGCGGCGGCCGTCGACGCCGCGGGGTCGGCGACGCTCAGCGAGTCGAGCCCGTACTCGGCGGCCGTCTCGGGCATGAACTGCCACAGGCCGCGCGCGCCGGCCCAGCTCTCGGCCTGGGGGTTTAGGCCGCTCTCGATGACGGCCACGAACTTGAGGTCGGTCGGGAGGTCGCGGCGGCGGAGCGCCCGCTCGACGGACGGGAACAGGCGGCGCATCTGGCGGCGGAGCCCGGCGAACCGGCGGGCGACCGCCCGCTGGTCGGCCACGAGCTGGTCGGCCTCGGCGGGGTAGAACAGGTACGTCGGGCCGGACGCGCGCTCGGCCTCGGCGGCCTCGCGGCGGGCGGCCTCGGCCGCCGCCGCCGTCTCGGCGGCCACGACCGCCGGGTCGCGGAGCGGCGGCCCCTCGTCGCTGAGGAGCGCCGCGAACGACGGGCCGCGGAGCGCGGCCAGCTCGTCGGGCGCGAGCGGGAGGGCGTGCGACGCGCCGTGGTGGGCCTCGTAGACGGCCTGCGCGCGCAGGACGAGGTCGCGGACCGGCCCGTCGCCGCGGAGGGCGGGGGCGTCGGCGAGGGCGCGGGCCTGGCGGAAGGCGGCCTCGCCGAGCGCCGCCTGGCGCTCGGGGTCGGCCTCGGCCTCGGCGGCGCCGACGGCGCGGCGGGCCTCGACCACGCGGCGCGCCCAGTCGAGCGGGCTGACCTCGGACGAGTCGGCCGGCGTCGCGGGCGGGGCGGCGGCGGCGGGTGGGGCGGCGGCGAGGAGCAGGGCGGCGAGCGCGAGGGCGGGGCGGAGCCTGGGGGAGCGCAGCGCGGCGTAGGGCGCGCGGCCGGCGGTCGTCGTCGTCATCGGGCGGGGTGTGGTGGGGCCGGCGGCGGGCGGCCCCGGGACCGCTCGGGTCTCAGGCCTCCGGCGCCGGCGTCTGCGGGGTCCGATCTTTGCTCGGGACCCCGACGGCCCTTCCAAGGTAGGGGAGGGCGCCGCCCCGAGGGGCGATCTTCCGCCCCGCCCCCCGAGCGCGACGCGCCCATGCCCGATCCCGAGGCCCTCAAGATCCTGTTCGTCGACGACGAGCCGGACCTCGTCCCCCTCATCCGTCAGAAGTTCCGGTCGCAGGTCCGGTCGGGGGAGCTCGCGCTCGTGTTCGCGGCCGACGGCGTCGAGGCGCTCGACCAACTCGAGGCCGATCCCGACATCGACATTGTGGTTACGGACATCAACATGCCGCGGATGGACGGGCTCACGCTGCTGGGGCGGCTGGGCGAGCTCGGCCGGCCGACGAAGGCGGTCGTGGTGACGGCCTACGGCGACATGGAGAACATCCGCACGGCCATGAACCGCGGGGCCTTCGACTTCCTCACGAAGCCGATCGACATGGCCGACCTCGACGTCACGCTGGGCCAGGCGCGCGGGGCCGTCGAGCGCGAGCGCGAGGCCGAGCGCGTGCGCCGAACGATCACGCGGTACCTGTCGGACAAGATCGCGAACGCCGTCCTCTCGAACCCCGACGCTGTCCAGGCAAGCGAGCGCCGCGAGGTGTCGGTGCTCATGAGCGACATCGCCGGGTTCAGCCAGGTCGCCGAGCGGCTCGAGCCCGAGCGCGTGGTCGAGCTCCTCAACGTGTACCTCGGGGCCATGACCGAGGTCGTCGACGAGCACGACGGGGCCATCGACGAGTTTATCGGCGACGCGGTCCTGGCGATCTTCGGCGCCCCGCTCGAGATGGCCGACCACGCCGCGCGCGCCGTGGCCTGCGCGGTCGCCATGCAGGCCCGCATGGGCGACGTCAACGCCGATCTCGCCGAGCGCGGCCTCCCCGCCCTCGAAATGACGGCGGCCGTGAACTCGGGCGAGGTCGTCGTGGGCACGATCGGGTCCGAGACGCGGGCGAAGTACGGGGTCGTCGGGAGCCCGGTCAACCTCACGGCGCGGATCCAGTCGCTGGCGGTCCCCGGCGAGGTCCTCATCTCGGACGCGACGTACGCCGCCGCGGGCGGGGCGGACGGGCCGCTCCGGCTGGACGGGACGCGCCGCGTGTCGCTGAAGGGGTTCGCCGAGCCCGTGGCCGTCCACAGCGTCGCGGCCGTCGAGGGCGCCGGCGCCGTGCCCGCCGACGAGTCCTCGCTCCGCGACCTCGCCGACCCGCTCCCGTTCCGGCTCGCCACGCTCGACGGGAAGAGGCTGGCCGCCGACGCCCACGACGGCGCGCTCGTGGCGCTGGCCGAGACCGGCGCGCGAGCGCGCGTGGCGGCCCAGGCCGAGGTCGAGCCGCGGACCGACGTGTGCCTCTCGCTCGACCTCCCGGGGGGCACCGTCGACGTCTACGCCAAAGTGACCGAGGTCGAGGACGTCGGCGACGGGCAGGCCCTTGGGCTCCGGTTCTCGTCGGTCCCGCCCGAGGCGGCCGAGGCGTTCGCCGCGCGCTCCTAACGGCCCGCGCCCCGCACGGATCATGGCCCGCCCCGCCCCGCCCTCCCGCCCCGCGCCGTCCGCGCGGCCGTTTCTGCGGCCGCCCCGCCCCGCCCGGAGCGCCGTGCGCGCGGCCGCCGCGCTCGCCGCCGCCGTCGCGCTCGTCCTGAGCGGCGTGCTCCTCGCCGTCGCGCAGCCGGCCGACCCTGCGCCGCGGGCGGGGCGGGGCGGCGTCGAGTTTTTGCACCTGGGCGTCGAGCAGGGGCTCCCCAACGCGGCCGTCACGGCGGTCACGCAGGACTCGCTCGGGTTCGTGTGGATCGGGACGCTCGACGGGCTCGTCCGCTACGACGGCGTCGGGACGCTGGAGCTGCGGCGGTCGTCGGGCGAGGCGTCGGTCCCGAGCAACGTGGTCCAGGCGCTCGCGCCGGCCGGCGACGGCGGCGTGTGGATCGGGACGGCCGGCGGGCTCGCCCGGTTCGACGCCCGGACCGAGCGGGTCCGCCGTGTCGCCGGCCTCCCCGCCCCCGACGTCCGCGCGCTCGCGCCCGACGGGCGGGGCGGCGTCTGGGTGGGGACCGAGGCCGGCCTCGCGCACGTCGACGCGGCCGGCGCGGCCGAGGCCGGCGCGGGCGCCCCGGCCGTCGCTGTGCGCGCGCTCCTCTCGGACGCAGACGGCGGCGTGTGGATCGGGACGGCCGCCGGCCTCCTCCGGCGCGACGCCGAGAGCGGCCGCGTCCGCCAGGTCGCCGCCGACGTGGCCGTCTCGGCGCTCGCCGCGCGCGGGCGGGGCGGCGTCTGGGTGGGGACGCTCGGCGAGGGCCTGTTCGCGGTCGCGGGCGGGGCGGGGCGGCTCGCGCCGGTCGGCGTCGGCCCCGGCCTCTTCGCGTCGGACGTGACGTCGGTGTGGGAGGACGCCGACGGCGTGGTCTGGGTGGGCACGATGGGCGGCGGGCTCCGGCGGATCGGGCCGGACGGCGCGGCCACGGTGTACACGGCGGCCCTCGACGACCCGGCCTCGCTCGCCAGCGACGAGGTGACGGACCTCTACGAAGACCGCCAGGGCGTGCTCTGGGTGGCGACCTACGGCGGCCTCGACCGCTTCGACCGGGCGCGCGACACGGCCACGCGCCTCCTCCACGACGACCGCCGCCTGACGTCGCTCGCCAGCAACACGGTCCGCGCCGTGCTCCCGGCCGCCGACGGCACGCTCTACGTCGGCGCCGGGCGTACGCTCGACCGGACGACCGACGGCCAGACGTTCGCGCACACGCCCGTACCGGGCACCGGCGACCGCGCCCGCGTGACGGCGCTCCACCAGGACCGCGCCGGGACCGTCTGGGCCGGGACGCCGGGCGGCCTCTTCCGCGTGACGCCCGACGGCCTCGACCCCGCCCCGCTCGCGGCGCCGGGCGGCGCGCCGGCGGTGACGGCGCTGTTCGAGGCGTCCGACGGCCGGTTCTGGGTGGGGACCGCCGCGCGCGGGCTTGCGCTCTACGACCGCGACACGGGCGAGGCCCGCTGGGTCCGCCCCGCCCCGCCCGGCGCGGGCGGGCAGAGCGGAGTGGGGCAGGCCACGTCCGGGCCGAGCGGGGCGCCGCGCGTCCGGGCGATGGCCGAGACGGGCGACGGCGCGCTCTGGGTGGGCACCGACGCCGGCCTCTGCCGGATTGGGCGGGGCGAGGCGCTCGCGTGCCCGCCGGAGGTCGCGGGGCAGACCGTCTACGCCCTCCACGCCAGCGGCGGCGCGCTCTGGGCGGGCACCGACGCCGGCCTCGTGCGCCTGGGCGGGGCGGCCTCGGGCGGGGCGAGCACTACGCGCTACACGGCCGAGGCGACCGACCTCCCGGGCGACGACGTCTACGCCATCGTCCCCGACGAGACGGGGACGCTGTGGCTGGCCACGAGCGGCGGCGTGGCCCGCTTCGAGCCCGTCACCGAGACGTTCGCGCCGCGCCTGGGCGGCGGCGGGACCGAGCGGACGCTGAACACGGCGGCGGCGCGCGGGCCGGACGGCCGCCTCTACTTCGGGGGCACGCGCGGGCTGCTCGCCTTCGACCCGCAGAGCCTCCGCGCCCGCAACGCCACCCCGCCCGACGTCGTCGTCACCGGCGTCGACGTGGCCGGGCAGCCCGTCGAGCCCGGCGGCGGGACGCTCGACGCGGCCGCCCCGCTCGCGCGGCGCGTGACGCTGGGGCCGGACCAGGACTACCTCACGATCCACTACGCCGGCCTCCACTTTTCCGACCCCGCCCAGAACACGTACCGCGTCCGCCTCGACGGGCTCGACGACGACTGGCGCCCGGTCGGCCGCTCGCGTGAGGCGTCCTTTACGACGCTGCCGCCGGGCGACTACACGTTCGAGGTCCAGGCCGCGAATGCCGACGGCGTGTGGAGCCCGCGGGCGGCGTCGATCGGCGTCGTCGTGCGCCCGCCGTGGTGGCGGACGTGGTGGGCGCTGGCCGGGTTCGCCGCGCTCGGCGTCGTCGGGCTGGTCCAGGCCGACCGCTGGCAGCGGGCGCGGCTGCTCCGCCGCGAACGCGAGCGGGCCGAGCACCGCGAGGCCGAGCTCCGCGCCGAGACGGCCGAGGCCGAGCACCGGAAGGTCCAGGCCGAGCTCGAACGTGCCCGCGAGGTCGAGGAGGCGAACGCCAAGCTGGCCCAGGCCAACGCCCAGCTCGAGGCCGCCAACGAGCGGCTCGAGGCCTCGATCCAGGACCTCCAGGCGACGCAGGCCCAGCTCGTGCAGTCCGAGAAGCTGGCCTCGCTCGGGCAGCTCACGGCCGGGATCGCCCACGAGATCAAGAACCCGCTCAACTTCGTCAACAACTTCGCCGACCTCTCGATCGACCTCGCCGCCGAGCTCCGCGACGAGATCGCCGACGCCGCCGCGGCCGAGCCGCCCCGCCCCGCCCGCGACGTGCTCGCCGACGTCGAGCCGCTCCTCGACGACCTCGCCGACAACGCCCGCCGCATCCACGAGCACGGCCAGCGGGCCGACCGGATCGTGCGGGCCATGCTCCTCCACAGCCGGGGCGGGGCGGAGGAGCGCGCGCGCGTCGACGTCAACCGCTTTGTCGAGGAGTACGCGAACCTGGCCTACCACGGCGCCCGCGCCAACGACTCGGGCTTCACCGTGGACCTCGTCCGCGAGTTCGACGAGGCGGCCGGCGAGGTCGAGGTGGTCCCGCAGGAGCTCGGCCGCGTCCTCATCAACCTGCTCGCGAACGCGTTCCACGCCGTCGCCGCGGCGGGCGGCGACGGCGGGGCGGTCACGGTCCGCACGCGGCGCCTGGACGGCGAGGGCGGGGCGGGCGAGGGCGGGGCGGTCGCCGTCGAGATCGCCGACAACGGGACGGGCATGCCGGAGGCCGTCCGCCGCCGCGTGTTCGAGCCGTTCTTCACCACCAAGCCGTCCGGCGAGGGCACCGGCCTCGGCCTCTCGCTCGCCCACGACATCGTCGCCCAGGTCCACGGCGGCGAGCTCGCGGTCGAGAGCGAGGAGGGGCGCGGGACGACGTTCACCGTGACCCTCCCGGCCACCCCGCCCCGGCGCCCCGACGCGCCGGCGGCGTAGCTTGCCCGATTGCGCACCCCGCCCCTTATGCAAAGCCTCTGGAGGAGCCTGCTCGGCGGCCGGACCGAGTCGTCGGAAGACGCCCTGCTCGGGTCGGTCCCCCTGTTCGAGGACCTCTCGGGCCGCGAGATCGACGCCGTCCGCCGCCTGCTCCACCGCCGCGACTACGTCGCCGGCGAGTCCGTGTTCGTCGAGGGCGAGCCCGGGCTGGGCATGTACATCATCGCGCGCGGCGTGGTCTCGATCCAGTCGGAGCCGACGGGGCGCGAGCTGGTCGAGCTGGCCGACGGCGACTTTTTCGGCGAGATCGCCCTCCTCAACGAGGTCATCCGCACGGCGACGGCCCGGGCCAAGACCGACTGCCACCTCCTCAGCCTGTTCCAGCCCGACCTCCTCAGCCTCCTCGACCGCAACCCGCGGCTGGGCGTCAAGGTGCTCCTCGCGCTCTCGCGGCTCGTCGGGCTCCGGCTCGTCGAGGTGTCGGACGAGGTCGAGGAGCTCACGCGCGAGTGCGACCGGCTCCGCGAGGCCCAGGAGGCCGGGCGGGGCGGGGCGGACGAGGCGCCGGCCGCCGATGGTTGAGCGCCCGCCGCGCCGCGCGCCCGCCCCGCCCCCAGCGGCGCGCGCCGCCCCGCCCAGCCGGCTGAGCACGTGGGCCGCGCTCGCGGCGCTCGCCGCCCTCGTCCTCGTGCTGTGGGCGGCCCCGGACCTCGCCGGCCTCGTCGTGCTCGGGGCCGTGCTCGCTTACCTGCTCGTCCCGGTCGTCAACGCGCTCGAGCGGCGGGGCGTGGGGCGGACGGCGGGGTCGGTCCTCGTGCTCGCCGTGATCACGGCCGCGCTCGTGGCCGTCGCCGTGCTGGCCGTGCCGGTCGTGTTCGCGCAGCTCACGTCGCTCCAGGCTCGGTGGGACAGCGGCGAGCTCCTGGCCCTGGTCCAGGACGTCGAGGCCCGCCTGGCCGCCCGGCTCTCGGTCGTCGAGGCGTCCGACCTCGGGCTGGTCCGGTCAGTCCAGGCGGCGGTCCACCCCGGGGGCGCGGCGCTCGTGGACTACGTCCCGACGGTGCTCGAGGCCGTGGGGACGTCGGTCGTGGTCCCGTTCGTGCTGTTCGCGCTCCTCAAGGACGGCCCGGTCCTCCGGCGCCGCGTGCTCCGGATCGTCCCCAACCGCTACTTCGAGTTCGCCATGACCGTCGCCTTCAAGGCCGACGCGCACCTGGGCGGCTACCTCCGCGGGCAGGCGCTGATCGCCCTCCTCGTCGGCGTCTCGACGACGATCGGGCTGGGGCTCCTGGGCGTCGACTACTACTTCGTGCTCGGATTCGTGACCGGGCTGGCCAACTTCGTCCCCTACGCCGGGTTCGTCGTCTCGGCCGGGCTCTCGGTCCTCGTCTCGGTCGTGACGACGGGGGGCATGGGCGGGGTGGTCCCGGTGCTCCTCCTGTTCGCCGTGCTCCAGACGGTCGAGAACGTGGTGTTCCAGCCGTGGATCACGGGGAAGAACGTGTCGATGCACCCGGCCCTCGTGCTCATCGCCATCCTGGTCGGCGGGCGCGTGGCCGGCGTGTTCGGCATGGCGCTGGCGGTGCCGGCGGCGGCCGTGCTCAAGGTGTTCTTCGTCGAGACCGCCGTGAGCCTCCGCCGGTACCACCTGTAGCGACCGCTTTTCCGCCCCGCCCCATGCCCGCCCCGCCCGATCTGGCCCGCCTGACCGTCCGCTTCTGGGGCGTCCGCGGCTCCACGCCGACGCCGCAGGCGGGGTGGCTCGGCGTCGGCGGCAACACGTCGTGCGTCGAGGTCCGGGCCGCCGACGGGACGCGCGTGGTGCTCGACGCGGGCACGGGCGCGCGCGGGCTGGGCTACGCGCTCGCGGCCGAGGCCGCCGGCGGGCCAGGCAAAACCCACGTGCTCCTCTCGCACTTCCACTGGGACCACCTCCAGGGCCTCCCGTTTTTCGCCCCGCTCTACATCCCGGGCCAGACGGTCCGGTTCTACGCGGCGACCGGAGCCGACCGGCTCCGCGGCCTCCTCCGCGCGCAGATGTCGCCGCCGTACTTCCCAGTCCCCTTCCCCGAACTCGCTGCGGCGATCGAGACCGTCGAGGTCGAGCCCGGCGTCCCGTTCCAGGTCGGGTCGATCACAGTCCGTCCGTTCCCGCTCTTCCACCCCCAGGGCTGCCACGGCTACCGCGTCGAGGCGGGCGGGGCGGCCGTCGTCTACGCGACCGACTATGAGCATGGGTCGCCGTCCCACGACGAGGGCCTCCGTGAGGTGGCGCGCGGCGCGGACGTCCTGATCTCGGACGCCCAGTACACGGCCGACGAGTACGCGCTCCGCGAGGGCTGGGGCCACACGACGTGGAGGCACGCGGCAGCGCTCGCGGCGGACGCCGGTGTCCGCCGCCTCTTCTTGTTCCACCACGACCCGGCCCACGACGACGCCGCGCTCGCGCGCATCTGCGAGCAGGCCCGCGAGCGGTTCCCGGCGACGGACCTGGCGACGGAGGGGCTGGTGGTGCGGGTGTGAGGGGTGGAAAGTGGAAAGTGGAAAGTGGAAAGTGGAAAGTGGAAAGTGGAAAGTGGAAAGTGGAAAGTGGCGCGCGCGGGCGGGGTGGCGCCGTTTTGTTCCGCCCCGCCCCGCAGGGCCGGCGAGCGGCGAGCAGCGGGCGGGGCGGCCCTGCCAGCGTGGAGGTGGACCCGAGGCGACGGGTAGTCCCCCTCCTGAACAGGAGGGGCTAGGGGCGGTTGTCGGGTGGGCGGGGCGGTCTGGCCCAGCGCCGCCCCGCCCATTGCCGCCCCGCCCCATCCGTGACGTGTCGCCGGGCAAATGCGGACACCACGGGTGATGTCCCTACGGATCCGGGCCGTCGTGCCCGCCCCGCCCATCGTGCCCTGCCCACGGGCGACCGCCGGTCGCCCCTACGGCTCCGCCCCGCCCGCGGTGTGGGGCGGGGTGGTGCATCTTGCGCCCGCTGCCCGCCATGCGCCTCCTGTCCTACCTCCTCGGTCTGGCCGCCCTCGCCGGCTGCGCGGGACCACCCCGCCCTCGCCGGCTGCGCGGGACCACCCCGCCCGCGCCGGGACCGCTCGGGGCGGTGTGGGTGCCTGTCTACTCGCTCGACGCGCGGCCGCCGCCGCGAGTCCGCCTGGTCGCCGGCGTTTCTCGCGTCGGAGGCGACGCGCCTGGGCCTCGCCTAGCCGCGGGAGCCGCCCCGCCCCCGGCGCGAGCGGGGTGGGGACGAGGCGGCCACCCCGCCCCAGCGCTACGGCGTGTGGCGCGGGCGGGGCGGTTAGGCTCCTACACGCCTACGCGCCTGCTTCACCCTGCCCCGTCGCCCGCCACGGCTGCCCCGACGCTCGCGCGTGCCCCGTCGCCCCCGACCGTGAGGACGCGCTGGCGCGGGAGGTAGGCCCCGTCGTCGAGGTCGCGGAGGAAGGCCACGAGCTCCTCGCGGAGCGCGCAGTGGAGGTCCCACGCCGTCGACGGGTCCTTCGCGCTGCACGTGGCCCGGATCTCGACCGTCTCGTCGGTCATGCCCGTGACCAAGACCGCCGGCTCGTTCTCGCCGTCCCAGTCGTCCGACGCCCGGAGCAGCTCGTCGAACTTGTCGCGGACGCGGCCCACGTCGATTGTGTAGTCGGCGTAGAGGTAGATGGGCTTGACGAGGTGGGCGTTGCGGATCGTCCAGTTCTCGAACGGGTGCGTGATGAGGTGGCGGATGGGGACCACCAGCCGGCGCTGGTCCCACGTCTGGATGAGGACGTAGGTGTAGGTCACGTCCTCGACGTAGCCCCAGTCGCCGTCGTAGACCACGCTGTCGCCGATGCGGACCGGCTTGGCGAGCGCGATCTGGACGCTGGCGACGATGTTGCCCAACACCGGCTGCGCCGCGATGCCGAGCACGACCGTCGCCACGCCGGCCGAGGCCACGAGCGAGAATCCGAGGGCCTGGAGCGACTCGAACTGGCTGAGCACGATCCCCAGCGCGAACGTCACGAGCACGAACAGGAGCACCCGGCGCCCGACCGAGAGGTAGGTCAGCCACCGCTGCTCGTCGGTCTTCTCGTCGCCCGAGAGCTCGGAGATGTCGTCGACGCCCTGGCGCCCGGCCACGTACTCGGAGAGCGCGCCGATGGCCCGCATGGCCAGCCACACGAACGCGACGACGGCGGCCACGAGCAGCGCCGTCGTGACGACGGCCGGGAGCGAGAGCACGGCCGTGGCGAGCAGGTAGAGCGCGAGCAGCCCCCCGAACACAGCGACGGGCGTGGCGACGCGCTCCGCGATCTCGCGCGCCCAGTCCGCGTCGGACCCCTCCAGCCGGCGCTTCACGAACCGGCGGACGGCCCACGCCAGGAGCGCCACGAGCATGGCCCCGAGCGCGAGCCCCAGCCACGCCCACAGCGGCGTCTGCCCCAGCACCTGCGTCCGCGCCCACGCCGGCACCGCGCGGTCGACCGGGCCGGGGCCGTACCGCCGGAACAGGGCCGGCACGTTCTCGACCGTCTGCGCCGAGACCACCCAGACCGGCGCCGCCCCGCCCGCGCGAACCCGCTGGAGGCGGAGGGCCACGTCGCGGCCGTCGAGGTCGAGCGTGCCCAGGCGGAGGCTCCGGCGCGGCTGCCCGAGCAGGGCGTCGTTCGACCCCGTCGACTCGGTGCTCGCCCCGTCTGGCCGGTCCGGCAGCCCCTCCCAGTCGAACCCGAGCTGGGTGTCGAGCACGTAGAACAGGTGCTCGGCCAGGAGCGGGGCGGCCTCAGCCTGCTCGTCGGCCGGGATCAGGTTGAGGTTGAGGGCCTGCGCCGCCTCGCCGAACCGCTCGGCCCGCCCCGCCCGCACAAAGTGCTCGAGCGCGGCCTGAGGCGTCTGGAGGTTGGCCGGCTCGTCGGGCGCGTCGAGGCCGGCGTTGAGCGCGTCGAGCTGGTAGTACGCCTCGGCGTAGTCTCCCAAGGCGCCCGACGCCGTCGAGAGCCGCGACGTGAGGGCCTGGGCCGAGACCGAGTCCGGCGCCGTCGCCGCCGAGTCGGCCGCCGGGACCGGCGCGTCCTGGGCCGAGGCCCCCAACGCGAGGACGAGCAGGAGCGGGAGGAGAGGGCGCATGGGGCGGGCGGGGTGGGGGGGCACCGGCACCAGGGTACGGGAGGGCCGACGGGCGCGTGCAAAGGGCGGGCCTGTTTGCCGCCCCGCCCCAAGAGGTTCGGAGTCGTTTGGTTCAGGGTGGGCAGCGGCTGGGCGGGGCGGCGAGCACCTCCCGGACCACCGCCCCGCCCCGGCCTTCGCGGGCGGGGCGGGTCCTCGCCGGCGGGCAACCCCGAACCCCGGCCTCCGCCCCGCCCGGCCGTAGCTTCCCGCGCCCCCGGACCCCCGCGATGCAGACCGACCTCGCCCCGCCCCCCGACGACCGCGCCACGCGCAAGCTCTACGTCGCCGTCGCCGGCAACATCGGCGCCGGCAAGAGCACGCTCACGCAGATCCTGGCCGACGCCTTCGGGTGGCGCCCGTTCTTCGAGTCCGTCGACAACAACCCGTACCTCGCCGACTTCTACGAGGACATGCGCCGGTGGAGCTTCAACCTCCAGGTGTTCTTCCTCTCCAGCCGGTTCACGCACCAGAAGGAAATGGAGGCCGAGGCCGGCTCGGTCGTCCAGGACCGCTCGATCTACGAGGACGTCGAGATCTTCGCCCGCAACCTGGGCGACATGGGGCTCATGGACGAGCGGGACTACGAGAACTACGCCGACCTGTTCTCGATCATGACGGCCTACCTCCGCCCGCCGGACCTCCTCGTCTACCTCCGCGCGAGCGTGCCCACCCTCGTCAGCCACATCCAGAGCCGCGGGCGCGCCTTCGAGTCGTCGATCCGGCTGGACTACCTCGAGCGGCTCAACGAGCTCTACGAGGACTGGATCGACCGCTACCCGCACCCCAAGATGGTCGTCGAGACCGACGACCTCGACTTCGTCAACGAGGACGCCGACCGCTACGAGATCCTGAGCCGGATCGAGAGCCGTCTGTTCGGCCTCTTCCCCGTCGGGACGTAGGGCGCGGGTCCGATGCGCGTGAGCCCCCGCCCCGCCCGCTACGAGGTGCCCTCTCCCGTGGGGAGAGGGACCGGGTGAGGGGTCTTCGAGACGCCCCCGCCCCGCCTCGGCGAGCCGCGGGCGGGGCGGGGCGGGGCGCGCTCCTGCTCGCCGCGCTGTTCGCGTTCGCCCTTCCCGCCCGCGCGCAGACGCCCGACTCGACGGCCGCCCCGCCCGCGGCGCCGCCGCCCGTGACCGAGCCGGCGCCCGAGGCGACGCCGGCCGACTCGGTCGAGGTGGGCGGGGCGGCCGTGCTGCCGCGCCCGTCCGTGGCCCCGTTCGGGCCGGCGCCGGGGCGGCCGGTCACGCCGGTCCCCGCGCTCACGGCCGCGCTCGCCGTCGAGACGCTGCTGGCCGACCGGCCCGGGGCGTTCGCCTACGCCGCGAGCGCACCGGGCCGCGTGGGCGGCGTCGCCTTCGACGGGCTCGGCCTGGACCTCCCCGCCCTCGCCCTCGACGGCCGCCCTTACACCGACCCGTTTACGGGCGCGCCGCGCTACGACCTGCTCCCGGCCGCCGCCGTCGGCCCGCTCCGTCTCGTCGGCGCCGCGTTTGGGCGGCCGGGCGGGGTGGCCGCGGCCGTCCGCCCGTTCCGGCTGGGCGTGCCCGTTACCGAGATCCGGTACGGGGCGGGCGGGGAGGGCGTCCAGCAGGTGAGCGGGACGCACGCGCAGACGCGGCGGCCGCCGGCGTTCCTCCGCGGCGGCAGCGACGACGCCCGCCTGACCGGCACGCTCCACGTCGCCAACCGGCGCTCGAACGGCGTCGCGGCCGGCGGCACCCTCCGCCACCTCGACGTGCTCGGCCGGCTCCTCCTCACGCGGCCTGGCTTGGCCGCCGAACTCGGCGTGGTCCACGCGGACCGGACGGTGGGCGCGCGGCTGGGCGTGGTCGCGGCGGCGGGTCGGGATCCGTTCGACGGCCTGTTCCTCGAGACGGCCGCCGTCCCCGACGCCGCCGCCACGCGGCGGACGCTCCGCACCGAGGTGTGGGCGCGGGCGCGGCTCCCTATCCTCGCCGCCACCCCGCTCGACGTGGGCGGGGCGGTCGCGTTCCAGCGCCTCGTGGTGGGGGAGGGGCAAGCCGACACGCTCCGCCTCTGGGGCCGCCGCCTGACGGCCTTTGCCGAGCAAGCGGGCCGCGCCGGCGCGCACCACCTGAGCCTGCGGCTCGACGTCGTGGCCGAGGGCGCGGCCCGGAGCCGCCTCGTCGCCCTGGGGCTCCGCGTGGAGCGCGACCGCGACGACGCGCGGCTCGACCTGCACCTCGCCCTCCGCGACTCGGTCCGCCTGGGGCCGCTCGCGCTCGCGGCCGAGGGCGGGGCGAGCCGGCTGGGCGGCGCGCTCGTGCCGACGGCCGCCCTCCGCGCCGAAGCCGGGCCGCTCTACGCCGACGTCCGCTACGGCGGACGCGCGCGGGCGCGCGTCGACGCGGGCGGGCTGGCGGGCCGGTTCGAGCCGTCGCCCGGCGACGGCGAGCGGGCGCTCGCGGCCGAGGCCGGGCTCGCCCTCCGCGGCGGCCCGTGGCGCCTCGCTCTCCGCGCCTACGGCGCTCGGCGGACGGGCGTCCGCGAGCTGGTCGCCACCGACAGCGCGGCCTTTGCCTTCGCGTCGGTCCCCGGCGCGCTCCGCGAGGGCGGGGTGGGCGTCTCGGCGGGGTGGCGCGAGGCGGCGCGGCGCGGGTTCTACGTCCGCGGCGAGGGCACGGCGCGGGCGCTCGCGGGCGCCGAAGACGGCCTCCCCGCCCGGCTCGACGCGGCGCTGCCGCGGGTGTGGGGCGCCCTCCGCATCGGCGTCCGCGCTGAGGGCGTCGGCGACGGCGTGCTCGACCTGGATTTGGCGGCCGTCGGCCGCGCGTGGTCGGCGTTCACGGGCCGCCGGATCGAGCCGGCGACGGGCCTCCTCGCCCTCCCCGCCCCCGCCGGACCGTTCGCCGTCGCTCTCCCCGCCCAGGCGACGCTGGGGCTGGAGGCGACGGCCACGTTCAGCGAGCGGGCCTCGATCTTCCTCCGCTACGACAACGCGCTCGCCGAGCGCGTCACGACGGGCGCGGCTGTCCTCCAGGGCGAGCCGCTGGCCCCGCACGTCTTCCGCTTCGGCGTGTTCTGGGCGCTGCTGGACTGAGGGCCTCGCTCCTCTCGCGGGACGGGGGAGGAGGGACTGGGGACTGGAGGGCGTGTGCGGGCGGGGCGGACCACTCGCCACCCCGCCCAGCGTCAGGCGGCCGTAGGGACACGGCGAGCCGTGTCCAGAGCGGGCGAGGCGGCCGAGCCCAGCGCCGCGGGCGGCAACGGGATCACCACCCCGCCCCCGCAGCGGGCGGGGCGGTGGGGCAGGACGCCCGTGCGGGGTGGGCAACGCGTGGACAACTCACCACCCCGCCCACCCAACGAGCGGGGCGAGGCGGTCATCTTCCCAGTCCCCAGTCCCCAGTCCCCAGTCCCCAGTCCCCAGTCCCCAGTCCCCAGTCCCCAGTCCCTACCCCAGCCCGTAGTGCGAGCGGACGTTCGACCGCGCCTGCTGGACCTCCTTGAGCGTCTCCTTCAGCAGGTTCTGCTGGCTCTTGTTCAGCGCGTCCGGGTCGATGAGGTCCGTCGGGCGCTCGCCGATCTCGGCGGCCTGCATCTGCCCGCGGAGGTGTAGGTCGACGAGCGTCGTGAACGGGGGGACGAGCCCGCCGGCCGTCGGCGCGAGCGGGTGGTCGCTGGCCGCGACGTGGCGGAGCCGGTCGAACGTGTTCGTCGTGTCGAGGTAGCCCATGTCGAGCGCCATCGCCCGCGCCATGCGGACGACCGGGAGCAGGGTCCGCTCGCGGAGGTCGAGCCCGGTCCGCCCGCCGACCTCCTCGACCTCGATGCGCCCGAACGTCGAGAGCGGCATGTCGCCGCGCGTGCCCTGGCGTGCGAGCAGCCGCGCGAGCCGCTCGTTCGGGAGGTGGCCGCGGATCGTGCCGCGAAGCGCCTCGCCCAAGTCGTCGTCGCCCCACAGCACGCGGAGGTCGAAGCACAGCGCCGCCCGGGCCGTCGACTCGCCGTCGACGCCGGCCGACCACGTCTCGTAGGCGGCCTGCCACGCCGCGAGCGGCTGGCGGAACGGCTCGGCGCTCGCGTCGATCCCGTTCTCGGGATCCCCGTAGCCGCACGTCTTGAGCGCGGCCACGGCCCGCGTGGCGAGCGTCCCGTAGTAAGTGGCCGCGCGCTCGGCGTCGCCCGAGGCGGGGTCGGCGTAGACGAGGCCGTTGTCCTGCCACGCCCGGAGCACGGACTCGCGGCGGCCGGCGGCCCCGAAGGCGAGCCACGCCCACGGCCCGTCGTAGGCGTCGGCGCCGAGCTCCTCGCGGAGATCGCGCTCGACCGTCCGCAGCACCTGCTGCTTGAGCTGGTCGTCGACTTCGGTCACCACGTCGAGGAGTTCCTCGGAGTGGACGCCCTGGTGGTAGAGCCGGTAGAGCCGGCGGTTGGAGTCGGCTCGGAGCGCGGCGAGCTCCTCGACCGACTGCGCCCGCTCGAGCCGCTCGGTCGTGGCGACGGGGTCGAGCCCGCGGTAGTGGCTCACGTCCTCGGCCGTCAGGAGCCCCCGGAGCCGCCCGCTCTCGGGGTCGACCACGACGACCTTGCGGATCCGGTGCCGCATCATGGTGCGGACGGCCGTGAACAGGCTTTCGTCGGCGCCGAGCGCGATCGGCGGGCGGTCGACGAGCGCCATCACCGGCTGGCCCGTGTCGCCGCCCGTGGCGAGCACGCGCTCGACGAGGTCGCCCTCGGTCACGACGCCGACCGGGACCTCGTCCTGGACCACGACGACGGCGTCGACCTCGACCTCGGACATGGTCTGGGCCGCCTCGCGGACCGTCGCCGACGTGCCGACGGTCGGGGCCGCCGCGCGGAGCACGCTCCCGAGCGTGGTGTCGAAGAGGAGGAACGCGCCCGAGGCGTCGATGTCGTCGTCGGCCGTGCGGACGTAGCGCTTGATGTCGGCGTCGAAGTAGGCCTTGAACGCCTCGTTCCGGTCGAGGAGCGCTCCGAAGCTGTCGGCCGCGATGAGCGCGCACGACGTCTGCTCGACGGCCCGGGCCTCGTACGGGAGCGCCCCGCCCTGGATCAGCCCGTACGACCCGAACTGCGACCCCTCGCCCGCCATGTCGATCGTCTTCCCCGTCTCGGCGGCCGTCAGCCGGACGAGCCCGGACTCGACGACGTAGAGCGCGCGGTGGATGTCGTCGCCCTGCTGGAGGATGACCTCGCCCGGCGCGTAGAGCTCGAGCGTCATCTTCTGGAGCAGCCCGCTGCGCTCGTCGTCGGTGAGGATGTCGAAGGGCTCGGACTCGGCGAGCAGGTCGGCGATGCGGGTGAAGAGCGACGAGGCCATGCGGTCGGGGCGGGGTGGCGGGCCGGTAAGGGCGGGGCGGGGGCCGAGCTAGGACGCGGGCGCGTCGGTCCTGATCCCCCGCTGCCGCGCGCCCGCGTTCACGCCGGGAATCCGTCGCGCCCGCAGGACGCGGCCCGCAGGATCCGGGGGGCGGGGCGGCGGCGTTGCTCCCGTGAGCCCACCACCCCGCCCCATGCCCGCCGACTGGACCGACCGCCTCTGGGCGGCCTACGAGCGCGACCTGTTCGCCGCCCCGCCCGCCGACCGCCTCTTCAACCCGTACCGCGACGAGGACCCCGAGCACGACGCCGCCGGTCCCGCGGGCGGGGCGGCGGC
The DNA here is from genome assembly GCF_031846415.1 of Rubrivirga litoralis. Classification (NCBI taxonomy): domain Bacteria; kingdom Pseudomonadati; phylum Rhodothermota; class Rhodothermia; order Rhodothermales; family Rubricoccaceae; genus Rubrivirga; species Rubrivirga litoralis. The sequence continues at coordinate 94,195 of NZ_JAVRHT010000011.1, forward strand.
CACGAGGCGGGCCAACCTCCGCGCTGCGCTCGACGCCGTGGCCGGCGCCGCGCCGGGCGGGCGGCCCGACGTGCTGGTCGTGGCCGAGGCGCCCGGCCCGTGGGGCTGCCGCTTCTCGGGCGTCCCGTTCACGAACGAGCGCCAGCTCCTCGACCCCGCGTTCCCGGTCGACGGGCGGCCGTCGTCGGCTCGGTTCGCGGCGACAGGCGAGCCGATCAAGGAGTACAGCGGGTCGATCTACTGGGGCGCCATGCTCCCGCACTGGGGCCGGTTCTGGACGTGGAACGCCGTCCCGCTCCACCCGCACAAGGCCGGCGAGCCGCTCACGATTCGGACGCCGGGCGTCCGCGAGGTCCGGCGGTGGCACGGCCTCTTGGCCGAGACCGTCGACGCGCTCCGCCCCGCCCGCGTGGTCGCCGTCGGGCGGAAGGCGGAGGGGGCGCTCCAGGAGGTCGGCGCCGGCCCGGTCTACGTCCGCCACCCGTCGCAGGGCGGGGCGACGCGGTTCCGCGAGGGCATCGCGGCGCTGTGGGCGGGGCTGGACGGGTAGAGCAGGGAGAGCAGGGAGAGCAGGGAGAGCA